>NZ_JBAKHR010000010.1:0-246720 GCF_036902955.1 Micromonospora sp. CPCC 205558 | reverse complement strand
CGGAAGCTCCTCACCATAAAACCACTTGAAGAACTCCGCCAGATCCTCAGAACTCTGAAAAGCAGGCACCGCGTCAATCCTCACCCTGCGGCGATGGGGCTACGCCACCTGGCGGCGCAGCCCCATCGCTCATTGAATAGTTAGTCGTTTATGTCCGATGCGGGACGTTTTTGAGGTCGACACTCCTAGCAAGCTTCTCGGTCATGTCATCTGCGTCCCGAAGAACCTTCTGCAGGTTGTCGACGCTTTTGCGGTCTTCAACCGACAGCGAACCGAAGGCGTTCACGAGGATGCGCAGCAACGCGATAGGCCTCTCCATTTCTTTGACAACCTCGCGGTCCATGCTGCAGTGCTGTTCACCGGGAGGCCAGTTCGTCCGGAGGGCATTTTCCAATTTCGTGTTAGCCTGCTCGACTCTGGACCTGGAGGCGTGCAGCTCCGCGCTCCTGACCAAATCGGCGTCCGCGCCGACCTTGGGCATTACGACTCCTCTCGTCGCGTGCTACTCGACGGCATGTTCGAGAACATGCGGTCGGCGGTGCGCAGCGCCTCGGACATGATCTCGTCGAATTCGACGGAGCTGTTCAACAGGTCGAAGGCGGGCATACCACCGGGCAGAAACGTCTGCAGCAGCTCCGTCGTACCTGCGCGTGCCTGCGTCCGTGCCGCATCGATGGTCTCCACCAGGAGAGCGCCCAGTTCGGCGGGGGCCATCTTCCGGTAGGCCACGGTCGGGAAGTTGATCTCAACGACGTCGCCCTGACCGTCGACAGTGACGCTGACCGCCCGGTTCTTGGCGGTCAACGTCGATGCCTTCTCCGCCAGCCGCCGCTCGAATTCGGCGATGGCGGTCTTCTGCTCCTCGAACTCGGCGTACGCCTGCTCGAACCGGTTGTTCAACGGACTGGACACAAGAGCTCCCTTCAGTTCAATAACCACGGCTTTGCCGGCCTGTGCCGCGCGCTGGTGCGTACGGCGTCCCGGGCGTCTGCGGGACGACGGGTCGAGTGGAATCCACGCCGGGTCCGTCGAAGTCGTCGTCTCGGCCGATCACACCGACGAGCACATCTGGTTCGGTGCCCCAGACCTCTTCCTCCTCGGCCAACCAGGTCTTCCGCTCGCGGTCCTTCTCCTCACCGCCGCCGCCCATCCCGCCGCCGCCCATGGGACCCATCGGGCCCATGGGACCCATCGGCGACCCGACGCCGTACGGACTTCCGCTAGCCAGGCTCGCGGCGCTACCAGCACCAGGCCCCGGCGTCGCCAGCGGTGCGGGCCCGAGTGGACCGACCTGCATCCCACCCGTCGCCGCACCCGCGGTCGCGTGCTCGCCTGGCAGCCCACCGAAACGGTCACCGCCGATCTCACCGCCCGTGCCGCCGAACATCCCCGGCAGCGGCTTCCCACCCGGCAGGTCATCCGTGTCGATCGTGGTGGGCCCCTCCTCGAAATCGCCGGCAGGGCCGCCAATCACACCAGAGCCAGGCTTGTCGTCACTCGTCGACGGACGTCCGCTGCCACCCGTCGGTGACCCAACGGAACCCAACCCGCCACCGGCGAACCCTCCAGGCGGCAGTGCACCCAGTCCACCAGTGGATCCGCCCACCGCGCCGAGACCGGAGCCGGGAGTCGCACCGGGCAGATCACCCAACCCCAGATCACCACCAGTGAGACCACCCGGCGAACCCAACCCAGGCGTTCCCGTACCCGAACCAGTCCCGGGCTTACCGAGATCCGGGATATTGGACTCGAGTCCTCTCGGCGGCGGCAGATCACCGAGGTCCGGGCCTCCGCCAGTACCGGGACCGCCGGTGCCACCCTTGATATCGGGGCCATCGGCGCCACCCTTGATATCAGGGCCATCGGCGCCACCCTTGATATCAGGACCACCAGCGCCACCCTTGATATCCGGACCACCAGCGCCACCCTTGATATCCGGACCACCAGCGCCACCCTTGATATCCGGACCACCAGCGCCACCCTTGATATCCGGACCACCAGCGCCACCCTTGATATCCGGACCACCAGCGCCACCCTTGATATCCGGACCACCAGCGCCGGAGCCGGTGTTCGGCAACTGAGCCGGGGTCAACATGTTCGCGACAGTCTCGTCGAGGCTGTCGCGAAGCGCTGCGTAGATTTCACGCATCTGTTGATCCAGATAATCGAGACCCTGCTTAAAGATCGCATGCAGATCATCATTGAGCCGGGTGAACTCACTAGCGAAGGCAAAGTTGTACGGTCTGGCAACCCCGTCCCCAAGGTCCAGGTTAAATATCGCGTTCTCGGCACCATTGCCCGCCTGAGCCCGGAGCTGATCCAGCATCCGAGAGATCATCTCGTTCGGCTGATGACTCCAGAAGCCCGACCATGCCGTCCAGAGGTTCCGGGTACCAGTCCAGAACGCCTCCGCCGCATGTCCGTTGCCATGCAGCATCTCCGTCCAGTTCCTGCTCGACTGAAGATCATCGCGGAGAACCTGCATCTCGTTCCGCAAATTCTCCAATGACTGACGGTACGCAGTTGCCGCCGCCCCCGACAACCCCGACTGACCACCCGCCAGATCGTTTACTTCCTTCTGCAGCTCCGCAACTGCATGATTCAGCCAAACCTCCGCGTTGTACATGCTTTCCGCCGCGGTATGAAACGACTGCGGATCCAACGGCAACGGGGAAGTGGGCGTAAACAGGGTATCCCGAGAACGATTCCAAAACTCTTTGTAGAAGTGGTCGTGCGGAGATTCGCCCTCCCCACCGGTGAACCAGTCGACCCGCGCCCTGATGGTCAGGTACCAGTAGTCCAGGATAGGCCCACCCGAAGTCCCCAACCTTCGAAACAGGTAGAGCTCGTTACTCTTCAGCGAGTGATCGTTGTCCCCCAGATCGGGTGCACCTTCCCGGATTTTGATCTCATGGCTGATCAAGCTGATCCAGGGGGGGTTGAAGAATTTGGTGCGGTCAGTCGCCGGCATTCCCAAGACCTGCAGCAGCCCGTCTTCCCACTTGAGACTGTCCAGGCCCACGGCCGGCGTCGGCTGCGTCATCGATACTCCTAAATCACCACAAGATCGAAGATGGGCGGACCCGTTCGGTGCGGCTCGCGCCACGGGACGGTGCGTACGGCGTGCCGGGCTTCTGCGGAACCGCAGGTTCAGCAGAATGCCAAAGATCGAGTCAGCTCGCCTTGCTGGTGTTCGTACTGGCGTTCGTGGTATTGGTGTTGGTCGTTGTGTTCGTGTTCGTGGTTGTGTTGGGAAGGCCTACCGTGTTCGCAGTGTTGAGGTTATTGAACTCGGTCTCCTCACCAATCCGCAGGTTGACGGTCAGGGCCCGACTGACGCCCGCCAGACGAACCTCGTGAGTCGAGAGAACCTTGTCGACGGCGTTGCCGTTTTCCCGCAGCTTTGCCTTGAAATTCACGCCGCTCGGAAATGCCTCTCCACCGGCAGCGACGGTCAGGTTGTTAAACGGAAACCCGTGCGGATGACCGACGTCGGCCGGGTTGTAGCCTGATCGAACAGAATTAATCTGGCTGCGCAGGAGGTTGATCCTGCTTCGTGCCGTCTCGAGCCTCTGCTCATCGTGGCGGATAGTGGGAGGCATGTGAAACTCCTTCTATGAACTAAGCAACGAAACACGCCAGAGAAGACATGCTCCGACCCAAGGCCCGGAGGGGCGGCACCGAACAATGCCCGGACCACCCCTCCGGAGACACTTCAGAACTGGCTTGCGCCCTGCCGGTCGGCGGTCCGCATGGTTTCCGCGATCTGTCGGAGGGCGTTGCTCGCCTGGACGCCGGCTTCACGGATCCGGCCGTGATTGTTGCCCCACTGGAGCTGCGCGGCTTCGTAGGCCTCGACCGTCGCACCGTTGTTTGCCGACTGATAGATCGACACCGCGCGCTGCAAGGAAGCGTAGGCCTCCTCGAGGTTCTGCGGGACCCGTGCAATCTGGTCCGCAGTAGCCTCCATCCGTTCGGGAGTACCGGTGTAACTCATCCTTGTGCCCTTCTCGTCAACACTGTTGGGATTTGCCAGCGGTGGCCGACATTGCGCTCACATCAGGTCCAGCTGGCGCCGCCCGCCAGACCGGCAGCCACCACCTGAGCGGCGCTGAAGTTCGATTCCTCAGCAGAGCTGGAGATCTTTCCGGTGAAAGCAACCTTCTGTTCGATCTCGCTCCGCGCGTTCTCCAGGGAAGTGGTCGCGTCGTTCAACGTGGTCAGCCCGTTGTTGTACACGATGGCGGACTGACCGGTGTAGTCACCCGCGAGATCGGACTTTGCGTTCTCGATGGCGTTCCTCGCGGTCATCAGGGCACTACCCATTTCGGCCAGGGCGTTACCCAAGGCCTCCCGGGTGGAGTCATCTACACTAATTCCAGGCTGCGTCACTCTGGTTCCTTCCTTTCCTGTTTGTGTAAGGAACGGCTCCGTCGGAACCGCCCAACCTTTGGGTTACCGACCCGCACCCAATCGGGGAGAAGACGATGAAAGGCATCTTCGGCCGGCCACCAATAGCATTTCCGGAGTGCAACTCACCGCCCCTGGTGAACCGACTCGAGCAGCGGTCCGGTCGGCAACAGCTCCAGCAGCCGGCGTGGCACCGGTCGCGCTCCGGTCGCGGGGTATCCGAGCTGCGCAGCCACCTGGGCGGAGGCCAGCGGATACTTCACTCCGACATCGGTAACCAGGTAGAAGCCGGAGCCAACCGCCTGGTCCTGCCGGCCGGCCAGCACCAGCCCGCCGACCCCCGACTGGACGCTGATCCGGGCGGCGGTCAGCGACGTACGGGTCACGCCGGCGCTGTCGGAGACCGCGGCCGAGACGGGGGCCGGCTGACCGGCGGTCACCTCGACCCCGCCGTCGGCCATCGTGTGCCGGACACACCAGGTGCCGTCCGTCGGCAGCGGCGGCAACCGTGGCGGAGACTCGGGCACTCCGGCCGGCAGCACCGCGCGGTGGGAGACCGACAGCCGGGCCAACGCCGCGGGGCTCAGCTCCGACGGGGTCACCGCCCGACCCCCGTACAGCTTCGTCGTCTCCTCATCGGCGGCGACGATCGTGTACGCGACCTCGTTCAGCTCCGCCAGGCCGTCGCTCAACAGCAGGTAGCGGCGCTCCTGTGAGCCGGAGCCGCGGGCTACGAAGAGCTCACCGATCCGCGACTGCCGCCCATCGATCATCGGCCCCGGCGAGCCTCGCCCGGCGACCGGCACCGGTGTCAGGTCCGGTCCGACCGGCACCAGGTCCAGCCAGCTCGGCTCGACCTGTACCGCACGCTTGTCGTAGCCGAACAGCCGCGCCAGCCACGGCTGCGTGACCCGCAGCCGGCGGCCCTGCCAGATCAGAAACGTATCCCCACCCGCGGTGGCCACGGCCGCCTCACCGGGGCCGAGCGGGGCATCCCCGGCCCCCGCCGGCCCGTCCACGGTGAGTGTGGTTCCGGTGGACAGGGCACCGGCCTGGTCCCGTAGGGCGAGCGCGCAGACCGTCCAGACCTGATCCCCTACTTTACCGGGGGCCGGCAGGGCGTCCGGAGCGCCGACGATGCCCAACGGCTGGCCATGCGGCACCCCCTTCAACGAGTTGCGGGAGACCGAGACGACCCCAGGCTCCCCGCCGAAGAGCAACCGGGTCGACGCGTGGTTGAGCACCGGATGCAATGCCCCGCCGGCGTAGACGTAACGGGTGCCGGTCTCCTTCTCCAGGACCAGGACACCGGGGGTCCGCCACCTCGTGGCCCCACCGGGAACGAAGTAGCCGTAGACGGCGAACCCGACGATGACCAGGGCCGAGACCAGCAGGCCGCAGATCGTTCCGACTGTTGTCCGCCGGTGTGGGCTCTCCAATCCGTCCGGCTCAGCCGCCACCAGCGCACCAGACAACCGTCCGAGCACATAGGACTGCGCCTGGACCTGATCACGACGGGCCTGCACGGCTCAGCCCGCCAGCGCGCGGGCTGCGCCGTACGCACCCAGCAAGGCGAGCAGGATGGGCAGCGTGGCAACGGTGCTGAGCAGCTGCGCGATATCGCCGATCCGGCCCCAGTACGGCATGATCCGGCGGTTCGGTAGCTTGCTGCCGAGGGCGAACAGTGCCAGCCCGGCGATCGGTAGGAAGCCGGCCGCTACCGCGAGCCTCGACAGTGGTGCTGCGTCGGCGAGCGTGCACAGCGCCAGCAACGCCAGGCCGAGCACGGCGGGCACGGCTGACGCCAGCCGGTGCCAAGCGCTGGTCATCGGGCGCAACGCCAGCAGCCGGACCAGTGCGACCAGCCCGGCGAGCGTCCACGCCGCCCACCCGTCGCTGAGTACCAACAGGAGCATCGCGATTGCGGTGGCGAACCCGTTTCCCAGGTGCAGGCCGGTCATGAACCGGTCGGCGTGGGCTGTCTGCACGAGCAGCACGTCGCTCGGTTCCGGGTCGATCTCCTCCTGCAGATGTTCCGGCTCGGTGGGCAGCGGGGCGAGCCGGATCTTGGCGAGCCGGAACGCGATCAGCGGAATCGGCACGGTGAGCACGGTCGCAAGCACCACGACGACCGCGGCCGCGCTGCCCGTGGGCAGGTTGAGGAACGCGGCCAGTCCGGCGCCGACGGCCCCGTACAGAGCAGCGCTGAATACTCCGACGACGAGCGGGCCGGCCCAGCCGAGGAGGAGCCCGGCGAGCAGCGCGACCACGCCACCGGCGACCGTGCCGGCGAAGAGGTGCGCTGAGCCGAATCTGAGCGCCGCGTCATCCTGTACGGCGTCCGGTGCGATCAGGCCCGCCAGGAACGCGTACGCGATCCCACCCAGCGCGGCGACCAGCCCGAAGCCGCGGTCGCCTGCGGCCCGGGTGCAGCTGAACGCACCGCCCAGGCAGATCAGCGCGATCAGGCTGGCGGCGAACGCCCGGGCAAGCGGCGGGCCGGGTAGCGCCACGACAACGAGTCCGAGCAGGAGGAGCAGCACCAGCACGCTCAGCGCGGACCAGCGGATCATCTCCGGGCGCCAGAGGCCGGAGCGGTTGCGCACTCCGGTAGCGAGACCGTCGGCAAGGTCGTCGAAGTGCACCGGTGGAATCTGGTCGGAGCGGGGGCGTAGGTAGACCTGCTCGCCATCGTTCAGGCCGAGGGACGCGACGCTGCTCTCCTCGGCCAGGGGCGGTTCGCCCAGCCGTTGCAGCACCCAGCCCCCGTGGGCCAGCCCCGCGTCTGCCAACCCGTCTCCGAGATGGCTCAGCAGGACGGGCAGCAGGTCGGCAACCGGCACATCAGCTGGTACGGCGACCTCCAGTTGCCGCTGTGGTCCGTGGACCACAAGGCGGCACATCTCGGAGGCGGCATTAGTCATGACCACCACGACGTGGTCGTCGGCCGGCGGGTTCAAAAGGAGCTGAACGAAATTTGCCTCGCATCACTCCGGCGCGACGTTGACCCGATAGTGGGCGGCGTCCGTCGTAGTGGTCGGACTCGGCACGGCCACCTCGGCACCGGTCCAGGAGGCGGGTGTTCTCCCGCGGAGCGGAAGGCTGTCCCTTTGAGTACGTTGCTGTTCCGACGTCCAGCACGCCGTGTCGGGCCGGAGATGCCGTCCGGTGACATCACGCTGCAAGAGCCGCCGGAGCTGCCCCAGACCCAGAGCAACGGCATGCGTCACGCGCTGATGGTGCTGCCGATGGCGTTGATGTCCGGCGTGATGATGCTCATGTACATCACCATGTCGCGCGGGCCGCTCACCTTCGTGATGTTGGGTCTGATGGCGGTGGCCATGGTCGGCATGCTGCTCGGCCAGGTTCTGGCCGGCGGCATCGAGCGCAAGAGACGCCTGGGTGGTGACCGCCGGGAGTACCTGCGCTACCTGGCCCAGAACCGTAAACGGGTCCGCAAGGAAGTGGCCCGCCAGCGCGAGGCCAGCGACTGGCAGCACCCCGACCCGCATTCGCTGTGGTCGCTGGTGATGACCACCCGACGGTGGGAGCGCCGCCCCACCCACCCGGATTTCCTGGAGCTGCGGGTCGGCACCGGTGAGCAGCGGCTGGCGATGCGGATCACACCGATGCAGACCAAGCCGATCGAAGACCTGGAACCGCTGTCGGCGAAGTCGCTGCGCCGCTTCATCCGCGCCTACACCACCCTGGCGGACCAGCCCATCGCGCTGTTCCTGCGGGGATTCGGCCAGGTGCGGATCGCCGGGGAGCAGCAGGAGCGACGGGCGTTCGTCCGCGCGCTGCTGGGCCAGGTGGTCACGTTCCACGCTCCGGAGGAGGTCTGGTTGGGGCTCTGTGTGGCCGACGACGGGGTGGCCGCCTGGGAGTGGGCCAAGTGGTTGCCGCACCTGCAGCACCAGAGCGAGCATGACGCCGCCGGGGCGCTCCGCGTGGTCGGCGACAGCATTGAGGCGGTGGAACGGCTCTTCGGCGAGTCGTTCGCCGCGCGGCCCCGGTGGGAGTCGGGAGCCGCCCCGAGCCGCGACGAGCCGTTCGTGGTGGTGATCCGCGACGGTGGCCGACTCGCGAGCAACACCAGGTTCGCGACCGCCGGCTACCGCAACGCGGTCCTGATCGACCTCGACGACCCGACCCCGTCCAGTGGCAAGGGCGCGATCTGCCTGGCGGTGGATGGCGACGACCTGCTGATGGTCCGGCGGGACCGGGTTGGGAACGAGGTACGCACCCGGCTGGCCCGGCCGGACCGGCTGAGCGTGGCCCGCGCGACGGCGATCGCCCGGCTGCTGTCGCCGTACCGGATCGGTGTCGTGACCGAAACCGCGGCGGACACCCTCGCCTCCGACTTCGACCTCGGCACGATGCTGAACATCCCGGACGTCAAGCGGTTGGACCTGGCGAAGCTGTGGGCACCTCGGTCGATCTCGGAGCGGCTCCGGGTGCCGATCGGCATCGACGCCGCCGGCCACTCCGTCGAGCTGGACATCAAGGAGTCGGCGCTGGGTGGCATGGGCCCGCACGGGATGCTGATCGGTGCGACCGGTTCGGGCAAGAGTGAGCTGCTGCGCACCCTGGTGCTGGCGCTCGCGGCGACCCACTCCTCCGAGACGTTGAACTTCGTCCTGGTCGACTTCAAGGGTGGTGCCACCTTCCTCGGTCTGGATCGACTCCCGCACACCTCGGCGGTCATCACCAACCTCGCCGACGAAGCCGCGCTGGTCGGCCGGATGCAGGACGCGATCCATGGTGAGCTGGTCCGTCGACAGGAGCTGCTGCGCCAGGCGGGCGGGTTCAGCTCGGTGCTCGACTACGAACGCGCACGGGCCCAGGGCGCACCTCTCGACCCGCTGCCCACGCTCTTCGTCGTGGTCGACGAGTTCAGTGAGCTGCTCGCCACGCACCGGGACTTCATGGACCTGTTCGTGATGATCGGGCGGCTCGGCCGGTCGCTCGGGGTGCACCTCCTGCTGGCCAGCCAACGCGTCGACGACGGTCGGATCGGGCAGCTCGAATCACACCTGTCGTACCGGATCGGCCTGCGGACGTTCTCGGCCATGGAATCCCGCTCGGTGATCGGTGTGCCGGACGCGTACGAGTTGCCCCCGGTGCCGGGCAGCGGCTACCTCCGCACCGATGTGTCGACGCTGATCCGCTTCAAGGCCGGGTATGTCTCCGGCGCCTACAAGGAGGCCGTCACCCGGGTGCGGCAGGAGGTTCTGCAGCAACAGGTCGTGCCGTACCGGTTGGAGCCGGTGACGGCGACGGAGGTCGACGCCGTTGAGGAGGCGACCGAGGAGCACAACCCCACCGACGCCCTGGCCGGGCTCTCCGCAATGGAGACGGCGCAGGAGCGCAGCGTGCTCTCCATGGTGGTGGCCCAGCTGGTCGACAACGGGCCACCGGCGCACCAGGTGTGGCTGCCACCGCTGAGCGACTCACCGACGCTCGACCAGCTGCTGCCGACGCTGGCACCGGATCCGGACCTCGGTCTCACCGCACTCGACTGGCCCGGTAACGGCCGTCTGGTCGCACCGGTGGGCTTCATCGACAAACCATTCGAGCAGCTACGCGATCTGCTGGTGGTGAACCTGGCCGGCATCGGCGGGCACGTCGGCATCGCGGGCGGGCCGCGCAGCGGCAAAAGCACCCTGCTGCGGACGCTGATCAGCGCCTTGGCGCTCACCCACAGCCCCCGCGAGGTGCAGTTCTACTGTCTCGACTTCGGCGGCGGCACGCTCAGCGCGCTGGCCGAGCTGCCCCACGTCGGCAGTGTCGCCGGCCGGCTCGACACCGAACGGGTGAACCGCACCATCGCCGAGATCACCGGCCTGGTCAGTGAACGGGAACGGCGCTTCGCCGAGCTGGGTGTCGACAGCATGGAGACCTATCGGCAGTGGCGTGCGGAGGGCCGGATCACCGACGACCCGCTGGGTGACGTCTTCCTCGTCGTGGACGGCTGGTTCACTCTGCGCCAGGATTTCGAGCAACTGGAGATGTCGGTCCGGCAGATCGCCGCGCAGGGGCTGAACTTCGGCTTCCATCTGCTGTTGACCGCGTCGCGCTGGTCCGAGGTGCACCACGCGATGCGCGACCAGATCGGCACCCGGCTGGAGCTGCGCCTCGGCGACCCGGTCGACTCGACTGTCGACCTACGTATGGCGGCCACCGTGCCGCAACTCCCCGGACGCGGCCTCACCGCGGACAAGCTGCACTTCCTCGCCGCGCTTCCCCGGATCGACGGCAAAGCCGACCCGGACAACCTCGCCGAGGGCGTACGGACGCTGGTATCCATGGTCAGCGAGTTCTGGACGGGCGATTCGGCCCCGCCGGTGCGTACCCTGCCGGCGGTGCTGCCGGTCGAGTCGTTGCCCGCGCCACACGGTGATCTGCAGGTGACGTTGGGCCTGGACGAGGCCACGATGCAGCCGATCTGGCACGACTTCGCCGAACTGCCGCACCTGACCTCACTCGGCGACAGCCAGAGCGGCAAGACCAACCTGCTACGCCACCTCGCCCGTGCGGTGACGACCCGGTACACCCCGGAAGAGGCCCGGATCCTGATCGTCGACTACCGTCGGCAGCTCTTCGAGTCGGTGCCCGAGGAGTACCGGTTGGGTTACTCCGTCTCCACCGATTCGACCAAGGCGACGGTGGCGGACGCGGTAGCTGGTCTGGCACCCCGAATGCCGGGCAGTGACATCACACCGGAGCAGCTGCGCCGCCGGGACTGGTGGACCGGACCACGTCTGTTCATCCTGGTCGACGACTACGACCTGCTCGCCGGACACGAGAGCCCGCTGCTGCCCTTGGTGCCGTTCCTGTCCCAGGGAGCGGACATCGGTTTCCACCTGGTGTTGACCCGGGGCGCGTCGAACGTGATCCGCATGTCGATGGACCCGCTGATCCGGCGGTTGCAGGAGACGAACAGCCCGGACCTGGCGCTCTCCTGCCCTCCGAACGAGGGTCCACTGCTCGGCAACACCAAGGCCCGGCACCTTCCGCCCGGCCGAGCGTTGCTCTGCACGCGGCGCGGCGCACGCCTGATCCAGACCCCGTGGATTCCGCCGCAGGAGCAACCGGCGACCGCCTGAGCCCAGCCCGCGGTGCCCGCCGAACCCGGCGGGCACCGCGCTGGCGTGAGCCCACCCGCCGTCACGCTCGCCAGCGGCGGCGGCGACCCCAGCGGACGGTGACCATCGACAGGTACGCGATTCCGGCCAGCCCGATCGCACCGACGGCCACCACAGCGGCGATCACGTTCCGCGAATCGATCGGGGGGACGGCCGGCAGCACCGGGGCAACCGGCGCCCGGGTGGGCAGGGTTGCCTCCCGCAGTTCCACAGCGGTGATGGCCTTGTACAGATCGAGGGTGCCGTACCCGACCGGCGAGACGGGCCAGGCGCCGATCGGGTGCTCGGCTGCCAACTCCAGCCGGTGCCGAACCTCAGCCTGGGACAGGTTCGGATAGTAGGCGCGCACCAGAGCCGCCGCCCCGGCCGCGTGCGCCGCCGCGACCGCCGGCCCCGTCACCGAGTAGTGGCCCGGGCCCTTTGGTGCGAGGCTGACCGCTCCGGCTCCCGGGGCAAGCAGATCGACACCGGCGCCCGGTGAAGCCTGCTCGGTCGGTACGCCGCTGATGTCGAACCCACCCACCGCGAGGACATCGGGGTCGGAGGCCGGATACCAGGGTGCGGGGCTCTGGGTGTCGGTCGCCTTCTCGGCGGAGATCGAGGCGACCAGGACGATGTCGCGGCTGATCGCCTCCCGTACCGCACGGCGCAGCTCCGCGGTCGGGGTTTCGGTACCGAACCCGATCAGGATGACGTCGACCTTGGCCGCCGTCGCCGCCCGGATGCCGGCGGCCAGCGCCCCGTCGGGCACCTCGCCCTTGCCGTTCACCACCCGGATCGGCACGATCGTCGCGCCGGGGGCGACCCCGACGAAGCCGCTGCCGGTGATCGGTCGCGCCGCCACGATCCCCGCCAGTGCGGTTCCCCGACCGACGCAGTCGCGGTCGGCGGGACCGGAGCGCGTGACGTCGGTGCCGCTGCGCAACGCGCCGCTCAGCCCGGTGGCCCCGGCGCTCACCCCGCTGTCGACCACCGCCACCACCACGCCGTCGCCTTTGGTCAACGGCCAGACCGCCGACGGAACCATCCGACGTACCGCCCACGGCGCGGTTTCGGCCACCGTCGGTGATGGGCCGACGCAGCCTTTGGTCACCTTGGGTAACGGCGGCGGTTCGGCGGTCACCCGGGCCGACAGCACCTGTTCCTCGACCGCCCCGGCGGTGGCAGCGTGTGCCGGGACCGGCAGCACGGTGGCGGTGACGCCGGGCAGCAGCAGCACCGCCAGGAGCGCACGCGCAAGCGCGCGGCCAGGCCGGATCACCTGCGGGCGGCGGAGCCGGTCGGGCGTGACCCGGGCGTACCGGTGGCAGCCGCCCGGGCCTGCGCATCATGCCCGGCCGAGGCTCCGCCGGCGATGACGCCGTCGTCGACAGGGCCCGGCTGAGCGAGGTCGGGTAGCGCATCCACGTGGTACACACCGCGCACCCGATCGGCAGTGCGGCCCAGGTCCGCATCGATTCCGCCCGGTTTCGTGGCCGAAACCACCGGCCCGGCGGGTGGGGTGGTGGCCTCCGTGTCGCCGGTCGCTTCCTGCCGGGATGGACGCCGGAACAGCAGCGCCGCCCCGGCGAGCCCGGACACCACCAGCAGGGCGACGCTGAGGATCCGCCCCGTCGGCGCGGCACCGCCGTCGCGCGGTGCGGGCTTCGCCTCCGCGGCGAGCGCCGTGGTGACCGCCGCGTTCGCGTTGACCATCCCCCAGCCGGTGACCGGATCGGGGTCGGTACGTCCGGCGTGGTCGGCGGTCGCCTTGATGCGGTTGACGACCTGCGCGGCCTTCAGATCGGGGTAGGCGGAGCGGACCAGAGCCGCCGCGCCGGCGACGAACGCGACCGCGTACTGGGAGCCGCTGCCGGAGCGCATCCCCGAGCCGTTGGCCCCGACGGCAGCCACGTCGATCCCCGGTGCGGCCACATCCACCCCGCCGGGCTGATAGCTCGCCGCGGGCTGGCCCTCGGGGCCGAACCCACCGACGCGCAACACCGCGTCCGGTCCGGCGGGGGCGCTCGACGCGTCGGAGGCCGCCGGGGCTGGAGCCACCAGAACGACGTCGTGTTCAGACGCTTGCCGGATCGCCGCCACCACCGCGGCGTCGGAGAGGTCCACGAAGGAGCCGAGCGCGATCACCCGGGCGCCCGCGGACACCGCGACCTGAATCGCGGTGGCGGCGTCGGTCGGGCTCGACTGGGGCGTCTCCCCCACCACCCGCAGCGGCAGGATCATCGCCTCCGGCGCGATGCCGACCACCGGGGTGCCCCGGGCCGCACCCGGTGCATCGGTTGCGGGCGCACGGGCGCCGATGATGCTCGCCATCGCGGTGCCCGAGCCGAGACAGTCGATGTCACCGCGACCGCTGCCCGCCGGGATGTCCGCCCCCACCGCGACGCGCCCGCCAAGTGCCTTGGTGGTCCCGTCCACGCCCGAGTCGACCACCGCGACCAGCACACCGTCGCCCCGGGTACGGCCCCATGCCTGATCGGGCGTCATTCGATCCTGGGCCCACCCCGCGTCCGTCCGCGTCGGCAGGGAGTTGGCGCACGGCCCCGACTTCGGCCCGCTGCGCCCAGGGGCCGGGGGCGGCGGGGGCGGCGACGGGGGCGTGCCACCGGCGGGCGCTCCGGTGGGAACCTGACCGATGCGTACGCCGTCCCCGACCGCGTCCCACGGCAGGATCAGCGACCAGCCGGCACTCAGCTGCCTCGACTCGGTGAGCGCCTGACCGTCCGGTTGTGCTCGGCCGACGTTGAGCTGGTAGATCTCCTCGGCCCGGCTGGCGGTGCCGAGGAGCCGTTTGGCGATCGCGACCAGGGTCTCCGGCCCGTCCTGACCGGAGGCCACCGCGTAGTACTTGACGAACACGTCGTTCTGCGCCGGAGCGCCGGTCGTGGGCGGTGTGGGGGTCAGCAACACCACAACGGGCATCGAGCCGGATGCCGACACTGTCACACCCGGCAGCTCGTCCGCTCCGCCTGCCTGTGTCAGGGCAGCTACCAGGGCGACACAGCCCAGCACGCTGGACAAGGCCCGTACCTTCGCCGTCACAGACGGTCTCCTTCGCCTCGCGGTGTGCTCGCAAGGCGACGCTGTGGGTCACGCCGCAGAGTCGCCCTCCCCGACGACGCTGCGGTACGCCCATTGGTTCAATTCTCACCTCAACCGACCCTCACCCCGACGATCGGCCCGACGCCGTCCGGGTGGCTGGTGTCAGGGTTGCGGCTCAGTGACCCGCACTGACCAGCGGGTCCGCACCACCTCGCCGACCAGCACCGGTACCACCCGGTGGCCGGTGCGTGCCGCCAGGGCCCGCGCGGTGGTCAACTCCACGCCGCTCAGGCCTGCGCTGACGATGACGCCCGGCCCGGCCAGTCGCGCGATGTCGGGCTCAGCGGTCGGAAAGGCGGCAACCCGCCGGCAGCCCTGCGGAAGGTCCGCACCGAAGACGTCGCCGACGACAGTCACCATCAACCCGGCCGCGCGAAGCTGCTCGGCCATCGCGCGTGCCTGCCGGTGCGCGGCCGACGGCGTGCCGGTGATGGTGAGGATGTCGGGTGTGGCGGCGAGATCGGCCACGAACCGCCGCCCGCCGTGGCGGCCGAGGACGAACGGCAGCGTCGCTGCCGGAAGCGGTTCGTCGCGAAGCCACGCGCAGGGTACGCCGGCGGCGAAGCCGGTGGCGACGCCGATCAGGCGTACGTCGAGCCGGTCCGGTGGGGCACCCGTCAACGACTCGAGGTTGACGATGGCGCGCCTCGACTCCCCCATCGCCGACACCGGTTGGGCGGGCACAACGGCTGGGGTGTCAACCCGCCTCACCACGACATCGAGCTGGTTCGGCACCGTGTCGGCCTGGCTCGTCGCGGCATCGCCCCGGTTCGGCACCGTGTCGGCCTGGCTCGTCGCGGCATTGCCCCGGTTCGGCACCGTGTCGGCCTGGCTCGTCGCGGCGTCGGCCGGAGCGGTGTCAGCCGTCGGGGACGTGACCGGAGCCGGGGCGGTGGTCGGTCGGGGCGTACGGGCCCGGCGGCGGCTGTGGAGCAGCCACAGCCCCCCGGCGAACAGGACCGCCACCACCAGCACCGCGGCGCCGACGAGATACGGCGTTGCGCTCGTTCCGGCGCTGCCGGCGGTCGGCTCGGCCGACCGGGTCACCGACGGTGTCGGGAGCGGGCCGACCTGCACCGAGGCGCCGTCAGCGTCGGCCGGCAACTCGAGGATCCAGCCGGGTTGCAGCGCCGCCAGCGGGTCCGTGAGGCGGGCGCCGTCCGGCTGCGGGCGGCCCTGATTGAGCTCGAAGATCTCCCGGTAGCGGTTACCGTCGCCGAGCGTCTGCACCGCGATCTGGTACAGATACTCGCGCTGGCCGCCCTGGGGCGCTCCGACCACGTAGTACCGGGAGGTCCCCGGGCTCGCCTCGGCGCTGGCGGTGGCAGCGACACTGGCGACCTGCCCGGACACCCCGGGGCTGGGCGGCGCAGCGGCCGACACCGTCGTCGCCGCGGGCAGTGGCCCCAGCAGCGCGACGACGCCGAGCAGCGGCAGCAGCAGGCCAGCGCGTAGCCGACTGACGGCGGCGCCGACCGGGAGCAACCGCGCGGCTCCGTGTCGACCACGTCGGTTCCCGACTCGCCTGCCCATCCGCGCACCATCCCTCGCCGAACGTCCACCCGCCGGAACGGCCAAGACCGTACGCGATCCGCCCTGGCCCGACGAACCGCGTCACCGCCCGGTCCCACGGCGACGAATGCCGGGAAGCAATTCGTCAGGCCGATGAACCGTCCGGCTCTGCGGGCCGTCGTGCATGCGGAGACTGCACGCCCGCAGGGAGGAACACCAGGATGCGATCGATGCCCGGCGCTGGTAGCGGGTCGAAGCTGCGCAGGCTGTTCGTCGACGTGCCCCTGCGCGTTCGACGCCGCTCGGCCCTGCTGTCGTCGGGCGGGCGCGGGTTGGCGTGGCTCGACGCCCCCGGGCGGCGGATCGCCACGGCCACCGTGCTGCTGTCGCTTGCCGCCGCGTCCGGGGTGGCGGCGATCTCCGGCTTCAGTTTCGGTTTCGGTGACGACGGGATCCGCACCGGCCGGACGGTCCCGGCGAGCCAGGTGCAAGCGATCTCCGCAGCCGCGCTCGCCTGCCCGACGCTCTCCCCGGCCCGACTCGCCGGGCAGTTGATGGCCGAGTCCGGGTTCGATCCGACCGCGCGTTCCGAGCGCGGGGGCAAGGGTGTCGCCGGTTTGAGCGACGCCGTGTGGACCGATTGGAAGCCCGGTGCCGAGGCGCGACGGGAGGACCCGACGGCGAACATCGTGGCGCTCGCCCACTACATGTGTGACCTCTCCGGCCAGGTCCGTCAGACGGCGAAGGGTGAGCAGTGGCGGGTGACGCTGGCCGCGTACCACTCGGGGGTGCCGGCCGTACGCAATGCCGACGGGGTACCGGATCACGCTGAGAAGTACGTCAGCACCGTGGCCGGCTACGCCGCCTGGTACGCCCGTCAGCCGGAGTTCCGTCGAAGCGGCACCAACCGGTCGCCGGGGCCGGTGGGCGGTGTCGCGCCGACCGCTGACACGCCGGCGGTCCCGGTGCCGGACGCGTACCTGCCGGCGATTCTGGCTGCTGGCAAGACCTGCGCGGCGGTGCCCCCGACGCGGATCGCCGCCCAGTTGATGGCTTCCTCGGCGTTCAACCCGAATTTGTTCGGCGCCGACGGGACGCAGGGCATCGCGCAGTTCAACCCCGCCGTGTGGGCTGAGTACGCTCCGAATGCCGCGATCACCTCCCCGTGGTACCCCCAGCAGGCCATCGCCGCGCTCGGCTCGGTGATGTGCCGCCTGGTTGAGGAGTTGGGTCAGGTGGGCGAGGGCGACCCGTACCGCAAGGCGCTCGCGGCGTTCCAGTGGGGACCCGAGGCGGTGCAGCGTGCCGGCGGCGTGCCGGACTCCCCCGCGGTACGCGATTTCATCGCCATGACCGAGGCCTACCTCGCCGACTATCAGCGTGACTCCCGGCTGCCGGGCCCCCGACCCACCACTCCCGCGGGCGATCCGTCACGTACGCCGGGCGGGGCTGGTTCCCCGTCGCACCGGTCGCCCGTGGATGGGTTGGCTCAGGGTGGGACGACCTCCGGCGGCGGCACGACCTCCGGCGGTGGAACGACCTCCGGTGGCGGGACGACATCGGGTGGCGGCACCACCTCAGGCGGCGGAACGACCTCCGGGGGCGGCACCACCTCCGGGGGCGGAACGACCTCGGGTGGCGGCACCACCTCCGGCGGCGGCAGCACCTCCGGCGGAACCCAGCAGCCGGCAAAGCCGCCGGTCACCAGCACGACGCCGGCGGGTCCGACGCCGCTGACCGGGGCCGTTCAGATCTACAGCCATGACAGCGGCAAGTGCATCGACGTGACCGACGGCGCGTACACGAGCAACCCCCAGTTGCAGATCTGGACCTGCAACGGCGGTCCGAACCAGGCGTGGACGGCCTACAGCGACGGAACGCTGCGGGCGTTCGGCCGGTGTATGACCGTGTCGGGGGGCTCGACCGCGAGCGGCGCCAAAATCATCTTGAGCACCTGCAACGGGAGCGGCTCTCAGTTGATCGCCTTGAACAAGGCGCACGACATCGTCAACAAGAAGGCCGACAAATGCGTGGACGTGAAGGACAAGAACACCGGTGACGGGACCCGGCTGCAGTTGTGGACGTGCATGGGTACCGACAACCAGAAGTGGAGCCGGTGAGGACCACAGGCACGGCGACGCGACCGCCTGGACCAGGCCACTTCACCCAGCCGGTGCCCCGATCACGTATCTGGATGACCCAACCAGCGAGACTGCGGGCCGTTGCCGGGCCCGGGGCAGAACCGACCCAGACGGCGGAACACGCCGGGCTTCGGCGATTTGCCCGGGTAACGACGGCGGTCGACGGGCGGCGGGACGACCGTCGCCTCGGTGACGTCGTCGGGCCCCAGCCCGAGCATGACGCTGATCAGCGGGCCGAGATCCTCGCACTCCCGCTGGCAGCGGAGGCAGCCCAACAGGTGCGCCTCGAAGGCCACGACGACGTCCGGGGGCAGCTCACCCAGCAGGTATGGCCCGCAGCTGTCACACGTGACCTCAAGGCCGTCGTCCGTCATTGGCGTGCCTGATCTGCTTCGTTGACCCAGCCGGTGTAGGCGGCGCAGGTCCGGGCGAGTTGCTGAATAGCGACACTCTACGTGTTGGGGGTGGGTCAGGTAAGCAGCGGTGTGGGGAAAGTCAGTTACAGACGGTCAATCGGCGGCGGTCCGGCCGATTGCGGCACGCAGTGCCCGCAAGGCGTAGTACGCCCGTGATTTCACCGTTCCCTCCGGTATGCCAAGCCGCCGTGCCGCCTCGCCGGTGGTGCGCCCGCGGTGATACAGCTCGATCAGCACCGCGCGGTGTGCCGGGGTCAACTTCGGCATCGCCCGACGGATCGTCTGTGCGGCCACCACCGCCTCGGTGATGTCGTCCTTGGCGGGCAGGTCCCCGATATCCTGCAAGCCGACCTCGATCGGGCGTGCCTGACGGGCGCGGGCGGCGTCGATGGCGATCCGGCGGGCAACGATGAACAGCCAACGGCGGGTCGACTCCCAGGAAGCGGGCAGGCGATCCAGGTGCCGCCAGGCCTGCAGCATCGTCTCCTGTAGGAGGTCTTCCGCCAACTGCTGCTCGCCCCAGCTCAGGCGAAGCAGGAAACGGAAGAGCGCTTCGGAGTGCTCCGCGTAGACCTTGCGCATCCGGGCCGCCGCCAGCACTGACTCGTCTGGCTGACCGTCGCCACGAACGTCGCTGTACGAAGCCCGGTCGGCGTCGCTGAGTTCCAGCAACAACGAACCGCCTCCCCAATTGCCATCATCCGTCGCTCCCGCGACCGACCCTGACGGGGTCGCCGGAAGCTTCGATGCAGCATACGGTCGGGGCACGGCCGGGAGAAGAAAAGTTTACACAACCAACACAAACTCGGGCGGACGCGGAGGAACTTCGAACGACATCCACCCAGGGGTCACGCCCTCATCGGGGAGTGTTCGCGACATGTTCAGAATGGAATCCGGAGCAGATCCTGGCCCGACCGGCCTGGCGCAGGAGCAGACGGTGGCGCGCACCTTTCCCCTCTGGACACCAGAGGCGGCCTGATCGCCACACGATCGGACCGCCTATCTGGCCGGGATGCGGGCGCTGAAGCCCGTCACCCGTCGTCAGAACCTCGCGTCGGACCGTCCGGCGGCCGCCGTCGTCCGCATCGGGTCGCCCGGGATATCGGCCAGGTCGAGCACATTCACAAAGCCCGGCGGAAGCGCCCGGGCGGCCAAAGGGGAAAGATCCCGGATCGGCGTGCCAGCGAGGTCCCGGTCGCGGGACTTCTCGTACAGTTCGGTGAACCGGCGGTCGAAGTTCAGTTGCCGTTCAACGATCAGACTGTAGTGGAATCGCAGTTCGTCATAGCTTTGCGGGACCCGCCCGCGAGGAGCCAGCACCGCGCCGATGCCCTGCGCAGCATCGCGGCAATAGTCCTCCCGCTCACGGTCGGTGAGCCGTCGACAGAACAGCCCTTGCACTCGCAGAAGGCTGTACACGGTGATGGTGTACACGGCCGTCGAATGCAGCGGATCCTGCTGTTGGAATGTTGAGGCGGTGCGCCGTTTCCCCCACCCGAGCTTTCGTTGGGACTCGTGGTTCCGGGTAAGCCGCTGCCACTGATCGTCATCACCGAACACGCCGGCCACGGCCAGTCCGAGCAACTCTTCGACAGGGTTGGCATGGCGATCGCCACGGGCCACGCGCGCGATCGACGCGGCAACGGGCTCGTACGCGAAAAGCGTTATGGCGGCCGTCCAGATTCCACCCAGAACCGGCAGTCGCAAGGAGTTCAGTTCCTTGATCGCCGATGACCCGGCCCGGTGGGCACCGACAGGTGATTCATCCGGATACGGCAACACGGGCTGCGACTGGCTGCGCAATTTCATCCTCCGGTAGGGGAGACACGACTCCCTCTCGACGCGACGGACCTGCGGATAGTTCACAACGGCCGCGTGTCGGGAACATCACAAGGCAGGTCAACAGCCTGCGCGACGACGAAGACGCGCCGCAGGAAGCGGCTGCCGTCGATGCGCTACCGGTCCAACGACAAGAAGGGCGATGGCCGCCGACCCGTGGGGCCGGCGGCCATCGCCGTCAGATCACCGGGGGCGTGGCGTCAGATCCCACCCAACCGGCTGCCGCACGCCGTGGCGGGCTCCACGGCGACGTCGTAGGTCAGAGTGATCCCGGCCTCGACCGTCCGCCGCTTGGCGACGGACGTCCAGCCGTCCCTGCTGACCACCACCTGGTACGTCCCGGCCGGCAGCCAGTAGACGTAGCGTCCCTGGCTGTCCGCCAGCACCGTGTAACCGGTTTTGCCGCCCGTTCCGGCGAGGTTGAGGCGGACGCTGGCCGCCAGCGGTAGCCGTTGCCCGGCACAGCTCTGACCGGTGACGGTGCCCTGGATCTTCCCCCAGTCGGCCGGAGCGGTGACACCGACGGTGACGTCGACGTTGGGCACCGGGTACGGCGTGTCCGTCAGGAGACCGAACTCGGCCCGGTAGGTGCCGGGTTGGCTGACGCCGGCCTCGGGGGCGGCCGTCACGGTGACCGTGATCTTCTTCGACTCCCCCGCCGCCAGGGTGAAGGCCGCCGGCGTCGTCGCGAGCCACGGGGCGTCCGCCGTGTCGCAGCCGCCGAATCCGCTCAGGTGCTCGGCCTCGCTGAGCCTCCCGGCGGGCCGGACACCACCAATCTTGTACAGCCCGCACGCCATGGCTCCCCGGAACGCGGCGACCTGCGCGTTTGCTAGCTGCCGCCAGGTGCGGGTGCCCGGGTCGTAGGCCACGGTCCGGTTGGTGACGCTGGTCGAGTCGCTGGTGAGCCCACCGGACAGGATCAGTGACCCGCCGGCCACGGCGGTCTGCGAGCCCCACAGCTCGACAGGCAGGTCCGGCAGCTGCGTCCAGGCCGCCGCGGTCGGGTCGTACCCGTAGGTGCTGCGCAGGACCTGCCCGTTGGTGCCACCGGCGCAGTAGACGCCGTTGCCGATGCCACCACACGCGACGAACGACACGTCCACCGGGTAATCGGCCCAGGTGTTGAACGTGCGGCTGGTCGGGTCGAAGACGACCACGTTGTCCGACTCGGCGCAGTCACTGTCGACGCAGCCGCCGACCAGGACGATCCTGCCGGCGACGACAGCCGTTCCGGCTGCCGCTCGGGGTGCCGGGTTCATCACGCCGACCAGGGTGCTCCACGTGCCCGCCTTCGGGTCGTAGACGTCAACGGCCGGGGTCGGGGCCCCCGTCGTGGACCAGCCACCGAGCACGTAGATCTTGCCGTTCACCACCGCCGCGGAGGGCTGGATCCGCCCCCTGGGCATCTCCGCCAACGCACTCCAGACGTTCGTGTCGGGGTCGTAGCGCCAGAGCGAACGCTCGGCGCCTTGTCCGCCCAGGGAGTAGACCTTGCCGCCGATGGTGACGGCGGCGTTGTCATAGATCGGGGCCGGCGTGTTGGCGATCCTGCTCCACGCCGAGTCACCGCCCGAGGCCTGGCTGACCGGAGTCGAGGCCTTCGCCCCGGCAGCGGAGACGCCGTTGCGGGCGTTGGTCACGCCGGCGACCCGCTGCTCGATCAGCGGCGCCCCCTTCTGTGCGGCGAGCGCGTCGAGTTGACCGGCCCGCTTCAGCACCTCGACAGTGGCCGGGGCGCTGCCCGTGTTCTTCACCGTCACGGTGGTGGACCGCGTGCCGCCGTACGGCTGGTTCATCTCGATGCTGCTCTGGTTGACGGTGACGCGTCCCGCCGTCAGGGCGATGTTCGCCTTGGTCGTCTTGTCGGCAACGACCTCGACGTCCCTGCCCACCGCCTGGTAGGGACGCTTGGTGGCCTCGAACGAGTGGGTTCCGGTGAGGCTGGAGGTGAGCCGGTAGAACCCGTCACCGATGTTCGGATCCTCCGGCGTCGCCTCGGTGACGGCCCGCTGCCCCGGGGCGTCCGAGCTGGCCACGGTCACGCCGGTGAGTCCGCCACCGGTGTTCTTGTCCGTGACGAAACCCGCGACCAGCCCGGCCGGTGTCGGCACGCAGACCCGGTCGACGAGCTCGACGTTGTCCACCCCCCACCACCAGCCGTAGTAGCCCTGGTAGCGGAACCGCAGCGTGACGTTCGCCGCGCCCGCCGCCGCCTCCAGCGGGACCACCTCCTGCCTCGGACCCGCCAGGTAGTCGTCGCCGTGCCAGACGTTCTGCCAGCTGGTGCCGCCGTCGAGGGAGAGGTCGACATCGCCCATGTCTTCCGGGCTGGTGGCCAGCAGGTCGCTGTTGAATCGCAGGTAGGGCGCGCGGGTGCCACGGAGGTCGTACGTCCGGGAGACGAGATCGGAGTCCTGCGGCTCGCTGCCCTGCCGGGCGCTGTCGGCGACGGCGAAGTTGCCGCTGCCGCCGGTGTTGTTGCCCCGGTGGCCAGGGTCGTCGAAGGACCAGGCCGGGGACGTGGTGCGGTCGTGCACCGACCAGCCCGCCGGGACGGTGTCCGCGTCGAACGTCTCGGTGCCCGCCAACGGCGCGGAGAAGCTGCCGGAGTAGCCCCCGGCGGTGCAGCCGTGGTCGACGGGGACCTTGATGTTGAGCGTCCTGGCCGCATCGGTCACCCGCAGGGTGCTGACGACCTTCTGGTAACCGGAGTAGCGCACGGTCGCGCCGACCGCGTACGTGGTGTCGGCCGGCACGGTGAACGAGTACTTGCCGGTGATCGGGTCGGTGAAGACCGGCCCGCCGGGACGACCACCGACCTCGATGGTGGCGTAGAGCGGCCAGCCGTGGCCGGAGCCGTCGGTGACCTTTCCGGAGACCGTGACCATCGGCCGGGGCGCCAACGCGAAGTTCTCGGTGTACGAGCGGCCGGCGACGGCCGACACCGTCGCGGTCCGGCTCCCGTAGCCGTACCTGGTGGCGGTCACCGGGTACGTGCCCGGCGGCAGCGCGAGCGCGTAGCCGCCGTCGGCGCCGGTCGTCGCGTGCAGTTCGCCGGCCGTGACGGCGACGCCGGCCAGGGGCTCACCGGTGGCGGCGTCGGTGACGGTGCCGCTGACTCGCCCGACGGCGCCCCGGGGCGCCTTCAGCACCGCCTGGTACGCGTTCAGCCGCCCCTCGCCGAAGACGTTGTTGTTGGCGGCCGTGCCGCCACACTCGGTCGCGTCGACGTCCGTCGCGGTCTCGTTGAGCAGCTTCTCGGTCGCGGCGACGTCACGGCGCAGGCTTGGCGCCGCCGACCAGATCAGCGCCACCGTTCCGGAGACGTGCGGCGTGGCCATCGAGGTGCCGCTGATCGTCTCGTATCCGCTACCGGGCCAGGTGGACCGGACGTTCTCTCCAGGCGCGGAGATGTTCGGCTTGATGCCACCGTCGGCCCCGGAGGTGCCCCGGCTGGAATACTCGTACACCTCGTTGGCCGCGTTGAACCCGCCGACGGCGTACGAGGACGGGTAGTCACCCGGTGAACTGGCCGTGTCGCAGTCCGGGCCCTCGTTGCCCGCGGCGAACGCCGCGAAGATGCCGGCCGCGCGCCAGGCGTCGACGACCTGCTGATACCAGAGGTCGCCCTGGCCGCCGCCCCACGAGTTGTTCACGATGTCCGGCCGCAGGTCGGGCCGCGGGTTCTGACCGTTGCGGTCGGTCGGTGCGAGCATCCACTGACCGGCGAGCATCAGGGAACTGTTCGAGCAGAAGGAACGTTCGCAGGCCTTCGCCGCGATCCACGTCGCGCCCGGCGCGACGCCGACCTGGTTGCCCGCACCGCCGTCGCCGACCATCGTTCCCATGGTGTGGGTGCCGTGGCCGGCGGTGTCGCAGGGCGCGTCGCCGCCGCAGACCCCGGACGGGTCGAACCAGTTGTAGTCGTGGGTGAACGTGCCGTCGCCGTTGTTGCCCCGGTACGTGTCGACCAGCGCCGGGTGGTCGTACTGGACCCCGCCGTCGATGTTGGCGACGACGACGCCCTCGCCCCGGTCACCGAACTCGTCCCAGACCCGGTCCGCCCCGATGGTGGTGACGCCCCATTCGGCAACGGCCGAGGCGACCCGTGCGGCATCCGTACCGGGCTTCGGCTTGACCACCGGGTACTGGCGTACCGGCTCGATCCTCGCCACCTCGGAACGGGCCGCGATCGCGTCGAGCAGCGCACGGTCGCCGGTCACCTGGATGGCGTTCGCGATCCAGTACGCGGTGTACGCGGCCCGCTTCGTGCGCAGCAGGTCGCGCAGGCCCGCCTGGCTGCGGTCGGCGGTGTCGGTGAGCTGGTGGTGCACCTCGCTCGCCCGGGCGTCGGCACCGCGTACCTTCGCCGCCTGGTCCAGGTGCGCCCGTTCCTTGAGGTAGACCAGGAAGGTGGTGCTGCCCTTGGTCGCCGCCTCCGTGGTCACCTGGGGGTCCACAGTGGCTGTCGATGACGCGGCGTGCGTGGCCACCGGCTGCGCGACCAGGCCGAGCATGGCGACAGTCGCGAGAACGAGCGCGCGCCGTGTCCTTCGTCTACCGGCCGTCCACCGCATGTGTCGTGCTGACAAGCGTTCCTCCAGTTCGACCGACGTCCCATCTTGTGGGGTGCCGGTATCCGCGCCATGGCGCTCCCGGTGGTGCGGGAGCGCCATGGAGCACGCGAGTTGCCATCTCCACGTCGAGCGCCGGACGTTCTCGGTTCATCCGGCGTCCAAATCGTGATCTTCTGGCGGGAGGAGCGCTCGGCCCGGTGCGGCCGGCTGTCGGGTCGGCCGCACCGGGCGCGACGGTCAGCCGGCCTGGTACGCCCGGATGATCGTCTGATCGATGCCGCTACCGGCGTTGCCCTCGGCCTTGACCCGCAGCGACACGGCCTTGCCGGTCTTCACCTTGGGCAGCTCGATCCGGTAGGTATCCGCGCTGCGGGTGACCTGGGCCGTCCGCCACGTGCCACCGTCGTCGGTGGAGGTCCACACCTGGAAGGTGGTCACCTTCTGCACGGGCAGGACGCGGGACTGCCGGACGGTGAACTCCGCCGTGCCGCCCGAGGGGTGGTTGGCGAGGTCCAACGGCAGCGCGTAGTCGAGCGCGAGCAGCGGCAGTGGCACGCTTCCGGTTCCCTCCGGGCCGGCGGACCGGAACGTCCAGGTGGTGCTGGTCCGGGAGGAGACGGGCAGCAGCAGGCTCGCGTCGACGTCATAGGTCAGCCGGTAGTCGGCCGCCTGCTGCGGCACACCGAGGTCGGCGTACGGGCCGCTGCCCTTGGCGACCAGCTTGCCGTCGCGGTAGAGGGCCAGGTCGCGAGTCACCCCGATCTGCTTGCCCCGGAGGCAGTCGACGCGGTCGTGCTGGTCGATGAACGTGACGAGGTCGACGTGCAGGTTGCCGCGGGTCCGCGACGGTGCGGTCGGGTTGCTCGCGCATCCGTAGCCGGCGCCGGCCGGGTTGTCGGACCAGCCGGGGTGCAGTGGCTGACGCGCCCAGATCTTGGTCTGCTGGCTGCCCGGCAGGTAGGTGCGCGGCGGCTCGTGGGCCGGCGTGCCGCCGTACGTGCCGTAGTCGCGCCAGACGAGGTCAGGCGACAGGTAGTCGGTGCGGTTCCCCGTCAGGCCGCTCTCGGAGGTCTGCGCCACCGGGATCCCGTCCTTGGTGTACCCGCCGCGCATGAGCTGGGTCTCCATCGACTCCAGGTCGACCTGGTGGAACCGCTCGTCGATCCGGGCCAGCTTGGCCCGCTCGGTCGCGGTGACCCGGAACGCCGGGTCGGCCGGCACGCCCTTCGGGTACTCGTGCACGAGGTAGTAGTGGTACGGGGTGGTGACCGCGGCCGGTGACTCCAGGCTGACAGCGGACCAGGCACGCTGGGAGCCGATGCCGGGCTGCGGCAGCTCCCCCACCGACACCTTCGCCATGGGGCCGACGCCGTTGACCTGACTCAGCCACGAGGAACCGTTGGCGGCGGTCCGGAGCATGGTGTAGTCGACCTGGAAGGGGTTGGCGGAGACGCCGTCGACCTTCGCGATCACGGGCCGGGCCCGTGCCGGGTCGAGGGTCAGGCTACGGGCGCCCGTCACCGTGACGTCGGTGCTGCCGACGACCGTCGCCTGCTGCTCGGTGGTCCAGCCGCCGTAGAACGAGATGTACGCGCCGATGAACGCGTACCGCCCGGCCGGCACCCGCACCGTGAGGGTCTCGCCCGGCGTGCCGCCAACCATGCCGGCGTAGATCAGCGGGTCCTTCAGGTTGGTCACCTCGACGAAGACCGCGTTCTCCGCGTCCTCCCGCACCGCGGGTATGGGCTTGGTGTGGATCGTCACGTCGTAGCTGGGGGGCTCGACGTAGAAGCTCACCGGCGTGGTCGAGACCAGCTTGTGGCCGGGGCCGCGAGCGGTGACGGTGGCCACGTAGTAGCCGGGGTGGTCGGCCAGGGCCGGGCGGTTGAGCCGGAGCGTCACGCCGGCCGGGCCGCCGCGCTTGAGCGCCAGCCGTGCCGACGACAGCGACGCCGCGCCGCGCTGCACCGGTGCGCCGTCGTGGGCGGTGACCGTCACGTCGAGATCGAGGTTGACGGTCGCCGGCGTCTTGTCGCCCGTCCAGGTCAGCGTCGTCTCGCTGACGCCGGACTGCGGGTAGGCGAAGGTGCCGAGGTTGACCACCGGCTGGTTGCTGACCGGGCCGTCGAGGGCCCGGACGGCGTTGAGCCGTCCCGCGCCGACCGCGTACGGGTCGTTGCCGGCCAGCGGGTCGGCGGCGCCGACGAGGGCTGCCTTGAGCTGCTCACCCGTCCAGTCCGGGTGCCGCTGCGCGAGCAGGGCGGCGGCGCCGGCCACGTGCGGGGCTGCCATCGAGGTGCCGGTCGAGCCCTCGTAGTACTGGTCGATCGGGTCCTGCAGGTTCGTGCCGGCGGCGCGGGCGGCGACGATGTCGACGCCCGGTGCGACGAGCTCGGGCTTCGCCACGCTGCCGCCGACCAGCGGCCCACGGCTGGAGAAGTACCCGAGCTTGTCGTCACCGTCGACCGCGCCGACGGTGAGGGCGCTCGCGGCGGAGCCGGGCGAGGAAATGGCCGCGCCGCTGTTGCCGGCGGAGATGACGAACAGCGCGCCGGTGGACTTGCTCACCGCGTCGACGGCGAGCGACAGCGGGTCGTTGCCGTCGTCGGCGTCCTCACCGCCGAGGCTCATGTTGATGACGTCGGCCCGGGTGGCGGCCCACTCCACGGCCGCGATGATGCCGGAGTCGTCGCCGAAACCGTGGTCGTCGAGCACCTTGCCGATCACCAGCTTGGCGTCCGGCGCCACCCCGCGGCGGTCACCGTTCGCGGCGGCGCCGGTGCCGGCGATCGTCGACGCGACGTGCGTACCGTGTCCCATGTGGTCGACGGCGTCACCGCCCTCGACCGTGAAGTCGGCCCGCTCGACGACCCGGCCGACCAGGTCGGGGTGGGTGAAGTCGGCGCCGGAGTCGAGGACCGCGACCCGGACGCCCTTGCCGGTGAAGCCCGCCTTCCACGCCTCCGGCGCGGCGATCTGGCCCAGGTTGCGGTCGAGGCCACGACCGGGAGCCGCGCCGTGGCCACCGCCGGTGAGCGCGGTCGCACGGACCTTGCGGTCGAGCCACACCTTTGCCGCACCGGCGAGCAGCGCGTCGCCGGCCCGCTTCGCGGTGGTGCTCGTCTTCTTGGGTACGTGGCCGGCCACCGCGTTGATGCTCGGCAACGCCAGCACGTCGTCGAGGCCGGTGACGCGCGCGTTCTGCGTGGCCGACCGCACGATGACGGGCAGCGTGTCGCTGCTCTCGTCGTCGTAGCCGTCGGCGATGAGCGCGCTGACGTCGAACAGGTCGGGGTCCAGGAGACCGCCGACCTTCGCCGCGACCTTGGCGGGGATCACGTGCAGGTGCCCGTCCGGCCCGCAGGTCTGCCGGATCACGGCGTCCGGGTCGGCGGGTCGCACCGTGGCCCGCGGGCATCCCGAACCGGTGTTCTGGACCGTCACCACGTCCCCGGTCAGGAGGGTGACGGTGTGGGTTGTCCCGCCGACGAGGGCCTCGGACGTACCCACCTTTGAAGTGCCGGGGTCGGCTGTGGCCGGTCCGCCCGGCACGGCGCCGAGCGCCGTCGCCGTGACGACGATGGCCAGCAGCCATCGCGTTTTCCTGAGCATCTTGCTCCCTTGATGATGGTGAAAGCGCGCGTTCAGTGCGCCGCCGGGCGGGGATCATAGGGCTGCCTGAGCTGGATGAGGGCTCCCGGGGGAAGCCCGCTCCAATCCGCCGGAGCCGCATCGCGCCGCTTGCGCACCATTGCGGTGCCGCGTTTCCAGGTCATTTCCCGAGTGCCACAGCTTTGTGACGGCGCGTGCGGGGACGATCGTCTCCGCGCGGCCTGGTAATCGACAGATCCCCAGCTCAGGGTGTGCTGCGCACAGACACGCCCGCCCCCATCACGAGCGCCGGCGCCGTTTGTGATGTCCGGCGTGGACCGCCGCGCTGTTGCGCGATGCGAACCGCGACGTTCACCTGACCGACGCTTTCCCGCCACCGGCAGTTCACCATCTGTTCAGATAAGGCCCCGACGCTCTCCACCGGAAGATCATCGCGTTGCTCGGGCGGTGTCGTGGCGGCGTGGCCACCAGCAGGCCAGCGGCGGACGAGAGCGAAAGTCACCCGCTGCTCCTGCCTGATCGCGGCGCGGGTCGAACGGCCATCGAGGACCGAACCCGCGCATGTGGCGCCCGCCGGGATCTTCCCCGTCCGGGCCGGCCGTGCCGGGGACCCCTTTACCAGGAGACCTTTGACGTGGGTGACGTGCGAGCACGGTGGTATGGGAACACCCTGGTGATCGGGGCGGACGATCGACTTCCCGGCCATCTGGTGACGGCGCTGCCCCGCGAACGAGGTCGGCACACGGTGCTGCTGGCCGGCGACGAGCCGATCGCACCCGAACTCGTCGACGAGGTGATCCGCACCGAGTTGCAGGACCCGACATCGATCCGTCTCGCGTCGGCCGGAGGTCGTACCGGCGCCGTCGCGCAGCGGCTCGCCGACCGGGCCGGAATCGAGGTCGTCGCCCCGGCCGGGCCGACCATGCTGGTCGCGCCGGGCGCGCTGTTCGTCGCCGCCAGATCCGGCCCGGGAGCCTGGCGCATTCACCGGCCGGGAGTCCGGGCCACCAAAGTCCTCGACATGCCCCGCCACCCCGCCCCACCGTGGCGAACCCCGCTGCCCGGCCGACCGGGCCGGCGACCGGGTGGGCTGTCGGCTCGGCTCCTGCCGGCGGGATACTGGGTGACGAGGGCTCGCTGGGCGTCCGTCGCCCGCGACGACCCCGCGTTCGCGATCGAAATCGACGACGAGAAGGCTGTGGTCCTCGTCGGCCAGCCGGACCGCCGGCCGCCGTCCGCGCGACGGCTGTACCGGTGGCTGTCCCAACTGCCCGAGAGCACCCTGAGTCAGCTGACTCTCATGCCGTACGGTCCCTGGGACGCCTTGCTCGACGAGGTCGCCGCCCACGTCAGCACGGAACTGCACGTCACCGTACGACGCACCGCCGGGCTTCCGGTACGGGTGCGGGACGCGACGTGCTATGTCCCGGTGAACCGTGACGGCGGGATCGGAGCGAGGTCCGCCGCGCAGACGATGTCGTACGTCGCCAACGACCCGGCACCCCGCGTCGAGTCGTGGATCAGCCCGCTGACGCAGCACGTCGAGACCGGCTCACCGGTCGTGGAGGTCGACGGCCGGTGGATCCTCGAGGTGGTGCGCAGCGGTTACTGGCTGCGCGAGGCCGGCGCCGCCGCCCCGGATGAGGTGCGTCTGCGCCCAACTGTCGTGGGCGGCAACGAGTTCGTCGTCTCCACGTCCGGTGCCGAATCGCTCGACCTGGCTCACCGGCTCGCCGAACGCCTCCCCGCCGACGTCCGCAGCAGCCTGCGCTTCGCGCAGATCACGACGGCCGCGTCGCCCAGTTCGTCGTCACAGGGCGCGGGCCGGCAAGTCCCGGTCGTCCCGCCCGCTCCCCCCACGCGAACAGCCCCGGCAACACCGGCCGTTCCGGCTGCGGCGGTTCGCCCGTCCCTGCCGGTCGTCGAGCCCCTTCTCGCACCGCACCCACCGGTGGCCCCCACGGAGCAGCCGGTTCTCTCGGCGCCGGCGCCAATCGGACGGACGGAACACGTCAGCGCCCCGTCGACCACCGCCGAGGCGACCACGTCTTCCGCTACCGACCATGACCGGACCAAGGATCACCTGTGAGCGCCGTGCCCACCGACAGCGACAGCCAACCCGACGACCTGCCGGACGCCGTCCCCCGTCCCTATCTGCTGGCCGGGCTGCGAGGCGACTCCGGGGTGGCCGTCGTCAGCACCAGCCAGTGGCAGGGGAAAGTCCTCGTCGCCGTCGGCCTGGCCCTCGTCCCCATCGTCGCCCTGGCGATCCTGCTGCCCCGTGGTGGCTCGGCCGATGGCGACCCGGCGGCGAAGCCGGGAACGTCCGGGGCAGCCGCCCACGGCGGCAACCTGCCGTCGGGTGGGCCCAACCCGTCGGCGATCCAGGTGGATCTGTCGGGCAACTCAACCTCGAGTCCTTCGCCGGGCTCACCGCCGGGCACGTCGCCGGCGGGCAGTGGAGCTCCGCAGACGCCGCGCACCGGCACGCCCGACGTGCCAGCCGGCACCACCGAGCAACCCCCGCGACCGGGCGGTACCGCGCAGGCCCCGCCACCGGGCACCCCGGCCCCGCCGCCGGGCACCCCGGCCGCACCGCCGAGCAGCCCGGCGCAGGCGCCGTCCCCAGGCAAGACGACCAGCCCGCCGGGGTCATCCGGCCGCGCGATCGTCAGCCACGACTCGGGCAAGTGCCTCCAGGCGGCGGCCAAGGACGGCTCGCCGGTGCGGATCTGGGCCTGCGACGGCTCCGCGAAGCAGCAGTGGACCGTCGGCTCCGACAGCTCGATCAGGACCGGCGGCTTCTGCCTGGACGCGCCGTGGGGTGCCACCGCCGACGGCACGACCCTTCAGGTCGCGAAGTGCAACGGCGGCGCGGCGCAGAAGTTCGGCCTGAACTCCGCCCACGACATCGTCGGCCGACAGTCGGGCAGCTGCGTCGACGTCCAGGACTTCAGCACCGCCAACGGCACCGCCGTTCAGCTGTGGAGTTGCTCGGGAACCGACAACCAGAAATGGAGCTGGCGGTAGCCCGAGTCGGAACCCACCGCCTCGGGCTGATCCCGCTGCTTCCGCCCGGCCGACCCATGATCGAACGGCAGTCAAGTGAACCAGCCCCGTCTCACCGTGTCCGCTACGGCCGCGGACTCGCACCGCACGATCGCGGCAGCACTGCAAGCGGCAGAGCCGGACTCCATCATCGACGTGGAGCCCGGCACCTACCCCGAGTCGCTGACCATCCGCTCGCCCTGCACCATCCGAGCCGCCGAGGGGTCGGGGACGGTCGTCGTCTCGGCACCCGCCGGCAGCGCCGTGGTGTCGCAGGCTGAGGACGTGGTGCTCGAGGGTCTGACGCTCACCGGCGTCGACCCGGACCTCGCGGTGCTGGACGTGCCGAGCGGACGGCTGCGCCTCGCGAAGTGCGAGATTCAGGCGGAGGCGGGTGCCGCGGTCTACGCTCGCGCCTCGTCGAACCTGTCATTGACCGGCTGCCAGATCCGCAACACGGGCGGCACGGGCATCATCGCGGTCGACGAGGCCGCCGTCCTCGTGCGGGACAGCAGTGTCACCCAGATCCGTACCTCCGCGGTGGTCGTCCGGGCGTCGGCGACGATGGTGCTGCGCAACAGCGTGGTCGCCGACGCCGGAGGCAACGGCGTCTGCGGCACCGAGCAGTCCTGGCTGACCGTGGAGCGCTGCAACGTCACCCGCGTGACGGGCCCGGCGATCGCCATCGAGGGCGCCTGCAACGCGGTGTTGCGGTCGACTGTCGTGATGGGGACGTACGACGTCGGGCTCCTGGTCACCGGTGGCGCACGCCCCGTCGTGGAGGAGTGCCGGATCAGCGGCACGGCCGGGGCCGGCATCATCGTCGACGGCGGCGCCGACCCGCACGTGGTCAACGGCTCGGTCGCCGAAGCGGCCACCCACGGCCTCGTGGTCACGGGGAACGCCACCGGCACGTACGTGGGTCTCGCCGTCGCCGACAGCGGAGCGGGACTGGCCGTGCTCAAGGGAGCCGACCCGGTCTTTCAACGGCTGTCGGTGACCGGCAGCCGTGGCCACGGGGTCACCGTCGACTCCAACGGCCATGGGCGGTGGGAGGACTCGGCGGTCGACGGTTCGCGCGGCGCGAACCTGCATGTCTCCGACGGCGGTGCGCCGGAGCTGGTCCGCACCCGATTGACCAACTCCGGCGACTCGGGGGTGGTCGCCGACGACGGCGCGGTGGCCGTCCTGCGCGGCTGCGACATCGGCGAGTCCGGCCGCGACGGCGTGTCCGTCATGAGCGGCGGCGAGGTGATGCTGGAGGAGTGCACGGTCCGGCGCAACGGCGACCTGGGTGTCCGCGTCGACGACGCCGCCACCGCCTGGATCCTCCGCTGCGAGGTGTTCGGGAACACGTCGGACGGCATCCGGGTCGACGGTCTCCCGGCCGGATCGATCGAGGGAGGCTCGGCGCATCACAACGGCGGCCGAGGTCTGCGTCGCGCGGTTGCCGACAGCGGGCTGACGGTTACCGACCTCGCGAGTCACGACAACGCCGAGGTCGACAACGACCCGGAGGCGGGCGAGCGCCCAGCCGGCCCGTCGGGCAAGGACGAGCGGCCGATCGCGATCGGGCGTGCGGAGGTGACCCCACGCCCGCTCCAAATCGAGTACGCCGAGGCGAGTGACGAGCGGGACGACGCTCCCGCCCCGGCCGAGCAGCCACCGGCGCTCGCCGATCAGGTGCCCGACGAGCACCCCGAGCCGACCGTGTCCCCGGCGGTCGAGGTGGATGAGCTTCCGGAGGACTCCGACGTCGACGTGTCCCCGGCGGCACCCGATGCCTCGGCCGGGACAGCCCCGCAGTCGGTCTCGGACGACAAGTCGCCGGCCGCCGGTGTCGTCGAGGTCGAGGTCGAGGTCGGTGCGCCGTCGATCCGGCAGTCCGGGCGGGCCGCGGCGGCGCCGGCGTTGGCGCGGGTGTTGACCGAGCTCGACGGGCTGGTCGGCCTGACCGGGGTCAAGCAGGAGGTCACCATGCTGGTCGACCTGCACCTGCTGGCCGCCCGCCGTGCCGCGGCCGGGCTGCCACCGCCCCCGATGAGTCGGCATCTCGTCTTCGCCGGCCCACCCGGCACCGGTAAGACCTCGGTGGCTCGCCTCTACGGGCAGATCCTGCGGGCCCTGGGCACCCTACGCAAGGGGCATGTGGTCGAGGTGGCCCGCGCGGACCTCGTCGCCCAGATCGTCGGCGGCACCGCGATCAAGACGACCGAGAAGTTCCGGGAAGCCCTGGGTGGGCTGCTCTTCATCGACGAGGCCTACGCGCTGACCGACGACAGCCTCGGCAACGGCCCGTCATTCGGTCAGGAGGCCATCGAGACCCTGGTCAAGCTCATGGAGGACCACCGCGACGACATCGTCGTCGTGGTCGCCGGGTACTCGCCGCAGATGCGGGCGTTCCTGTCGTCCAACCCGGGCCTCGCCTCCCGGTTCACCAAGACCATCGAATTCGAGAGCTACTCCGACGATGAGCTGGTAACGATCGTCGAAGGCCTCTGCCGGCGCCATCGCTACACCCTCGACGACAACGCGACAGGTGCGCTGCGGGACCTCTTCGCCCGTATGCCACGCGACGCCACCTTCGGCAACGGCCGCACGGCACGGAAGGTGTTCGAGGATGCCATCGGCCGGCAGGCCCAACGACTGTCCCAGCTCGACGTGATCCCCGCCGGCGAGTTGACCGCCCTGCGTGCCCAGGACGTCCGGCCGCCGACTGCCGGCCGCCTGCGCGTCGACCCCACCCGGGACGCCACGCTCGCACAGCTGCGCGCCAAGCTCGCAAGCATGGTCGGCTTGGAGGAGGCCAAACGGGAGATCGACAACACCGTCAACCTGCTGACAATCGCGCACCGACGGGCCGAGGCGGGCCTGCCGATGCCGGCGCTCGCCCGCAACCTGGTCTTCTGCGGCGCCCCGGGCACTGGCAAGACCAGCATCGCCCGTCTCTACGGCCAGGTGCTGGCCGCGCTGAACGTGCTCGCCACCGGGCAACTCGTCGAGGTCAGCCGGGCCGACCTCGTCCCCGAGTACCTGGGCCGTACGGCGCAGCGCATGCGAGAGGTCTTCGAGCGGGCGCGCGGCGGGGTGCTCTTCATCGACGAGGCATACGCCCTCGCGTCCCCCGATCAGGGCCGTGCTGATGTCGCGCGGGAGGCCCGGGAGCTGCTCGTCCGGATGATCGACGACAGCCGCGACGACGTGGTGGTGATAGCCGCCGGCCAGCATCCGGAGATGACGGCTTTCCTTGAGACGAGCCCGGCCCTGAGCGCGCGGTTCGCTCGCACGGTCCACTTCGCGGACTACGACCCACAGCAGCTGCTCACGATCGTGGAGCAGCACGCCCGCACGGCCGGGTACGAGGTCGACCCGCAGACCCGGACGACGCTGCTCGACTACTTCGCCACCCCGAGCGGGGAGCCGGGCCTGCGCAACGGCCGTCTCGCCGAGCGGGTGTTGGAGAACATGGTCCTGCACCAGTCGGGGCGAATCTGCGGGATCAGCGAACCCAGCCGGGAAGACCTCGTCCTCCTGCTGCCGCAGGACCTGACCAGATCCTGATCGGGGCGCGGACGCACATCGCCGCGCGGCAACTGCCCGCCGTCACCCACCGCCGCGGCTGTCCAGGTCGACCAGGGTGTCCCGGAGCGCGACCCGCGAGGAGATCCCCAGCTTGGGAAAGATCTGGTAGAGGTGGGCGCCCACGGTGCGGTGGGAGATGAACAGTCGCTCACCGATCTGACGGTTCGTCAATCCCGAGGCGGCCAGCAGTGCGATCTCCCGCTCCTGTGGCGTCAGCACCGCGTCAGGGTTCACGTCGTCCTGGTCACCGACCCAGCGGGCGGCCCGCAGCTCGACTCGGGCCCGTTCCGCCCACGGCACGGCGCCCAACTCCTCGAACACCTTCAGGGCCTGGATCAACGGACCCCGTGCCTCGCTCGTGGCGCGGGCACGGCGCAGCCGCTCCCCGTACGCCAGTCGCACCCGGGCCAGGTCGAAGGGCCACCGGTGGGCACCGTCCTCGCTCACGGCACGCTGGTACGACGTCAGCGCCCGCTCGTCGTCCGGCTCGACCATCGCGGTGACCGCCGCCGTGACAAACGCGTGCAGCGGAGAGATCCGCGCCACGCCGGCCTGTTGCAGGGTCGCCACGTGCGCGACGGCTTCGGCATGGCGTCCGGTCCGCAGCGCGGCCTCCACCAGGTCGATCGCCGCCCACAGGGCGACCTGTACGTGTGCGGCCAGTTCCCCGGGCGGGCTGATCTGCGCGGCGGCGAGGAACGCCTGTTCGTAGTCTCCGCCGCCGAGTTCGGCCAGCGTACGGGCGTAGTGGCCCCAGCGGACGGCGGTGTGGACACCACGACTGGCGCCCATGCTGATCATCTGGTCGCTGAGCTCGATCGCTGTGGCGGTGTCGCCACGGACCGCGGCGAGCAGCGCCTGGATGTACTCGAAATACCAGGTGAAGAAGGGACACTGCGACTGCTCGCACACCTGCAGCCCTTCGGCGGCGAGCTCGTCGGCCTCGGCCCACAGGCCCGTTTTGAAGTCGTCCCGACAGAGCTGCAGCAGGGCGCTGAGGTGTAGGCGGGCGGGGCCGCCGTCGCGGCCCTGACGAATGACGTACCACAGGGCGTCGCGCATGTCGCCGTGGTGGTCCGCGTGCTGCGCGGCAAGACCCAGGCGGACGATGCGGGAAGGGTCGGTCTCCTGGTGGACGCCAGCGATCAAGGTGTCCAGGTGCTTGAGCATCTCCGGCGAGACGCGTGCCGGGTCGGGGACCGTGGCTCCGGCCACCATCAGCAGGTGCTCGGGTTGCGGCCGGACCATGGCCAGCAGTCGGTCGAAGTCCGCCCACCGTTCGGGTCGCCCGCTGAAGAAGCACAGCAGCAACAGCAGGTGGAGCGCCTCGTTCAGGGCCGGCTCACGCGCGTCGAAGCCGTGGTCGCCGGATTCGATCGAGTGCACCAGCAGGCGGTGGGCGGTGTCCAGGTGGCCGCCGTTGTTGATGACCACGAGGGCCGTCGCCGCGGCCGCGTGCAGCGACGGGGCCGCCTGCGGATGGGCGTGCCGCGCCGACACCAGCAGCTGTGAGGCGCTGTGGAAGTCCCCCGAGGCGTGCGCGTCGAGGTACGCGGCCTCCGCGAGACGGCGGGCTCGGCCGGCGGCGGCGGGACTCAGCTCCGCAGCGCGGACCAGCCCAGCCACGGCACCGCGGATGTCGCCCCGGGTCGCCCTCTGCCGCGCGGCGTCCTCCAGCAGGGCGGCGACCGGCTCGTCAGTGCCCACCGTCGCCTGCCCCAGATGCCAGGCCCGACGCTCCGAGTGATCGGTCGCGGAAGCCAGTGCGGTGTGGGCGCGTCGACGGTCGAGGCTCGTCGACGCCCGGATCACTCCGGACCGCGTCAGCGGGTGGCGGAACGTCAGCAGGCCATTCGACTCGTCCACCGAGACGAGGAGGTCCGCCTCCGCTGACGCCAGGTCGGCGAGCCCCGGCGGGTCGGCCAACTGCTGTGCCGCCGCCTGCAACACACCCAGGTCTCCGGTGCCCTCCAGCGTCGCCAGCAGCAGCAGCTCGCGGGTCGGGCGCGGCAGGTTCGCCACCCGGCAGCCGAACAGCGACGCCAGCCGCTCACCGAGTGGGAGCACCACGGGCAGGTCGGCGTGCCCTTCGCGTTGCCCCCGGCTCAGGGCCGAGGGCAGCTCCAGCAACGCCAGCGGATTGCCCTTCGCCCCGGCGAGGACACGGTCGGCCACCTCACGGGTCAGCCCGGGGTGGCGGGCGTCGAGCAGTTGCCGGGCAGCCGTATCCCGCAACGGCGTCACCACGTGCCGGCGGAGGCCGCTGTTCTCGAACACCCCGCCGCTTCCCGTCCGCATCGCGCCGAGGAAGCGTACGCGGGTGCCGGACAGCCGCCGGGCGACGAACGCGACGGCGTCGGCGCTGGCCCGGTCCATCCACTGCAGGTCATCCATGAGCAGTAGGAGGGGCTGCTCGGTGGCCCCGCGCTGCAGCAGCATCAGCGCCGCGTGCGACGCCAGCAGCCGATCCGGTGCCGGACCCGCTCCGAAACCGAGGGCGACCCGCAGCGCGACGCGGTGTTCGGGGTCGAGGTCGTCCATCTCCCCGGCCAGCGGAAACAGGAGTTGGTGCAGCGCCGCGTAGGCGACGTCGGCCTCGAACTCGACACCGGAGGCCCGCATCACCCGCATCCCGGTGTCGGTCGCGGTGACGGCCGCCGCTGCCATCAACGCGGTCTTGCCGACCCCTGGCTCACCGAGAAGCACCAGGGAGTTCGTCGCGTCGTCCAGGAGGAAGCCGCGGATCAGAGCGAGATCGTCGTCGCGCCCCAGCAGATCTGCGTCGACGTCGCGTCGCCCCGCCTCACTCAACCCTCGGCCTCTCCCCCGCGCCAACCGTCCTGCGCGCGCCGCGACCACGGGTTAGCTTCCTGCACGACGCTCAGACGTCACCCGGGCCCGACGACACGAGGCGGGATCATAGCGTCCGCAGGTGAACGCAGTGCGTCACGTCGGTGTCGGGGGGCGGCACGACCCGACCGGCGCGGTCAGGGGCTGGGCGGCAGTCCAGCCTCAACCTGCTCGCCTGCGGCAGCCTCACCGGAGTGTTCTGGTATTTCGAGGCCAATGACCCCTACGTCGAGGACGAGCTGCTCGGCACCGGGCCGGGCGTCGGCACTCTGCTGGCCCTGCTGGGCTGTCTGTTGATCCCGCTCGCCGGCACCCTCCCCGACGATCGCCGTGGTTGACCCTTCGCCGGGGCGGTTGGCCGTTGGACAACGAGCCCGGCCCGCATGACGTACAGCTCACGCTTCGCCGTGGCCAAACCCTTCGAGTCGAGCACATACCCGGTAATCCAGATCCAGCCGTCGTACGGATCGGGGTCGCCGACCGTGACCACCCGCAGCATCAGCGCCCGGTCCCCCGAGAACTGCACTGAGCACGCCGCTCCGATCAGCACGATGTCTCCCGGCTTCACGCCAACCAACCGAGGAACCTGCGGTCCAGGGTGTCGGCGGAAGCCCAACTCATGTCCTGCGCAGCCGCTGTCAGCCGCGACGCCAGGTAGATCCGGAGGGCCACCGGCGACGTGGCGTACTCCCCCAGCAGCTGAACGCGGCGGGTGGCACAGGGCCAAGGCCGGTCGCACGCCTCGCACAACCACAGTGGGAGGACCGGCCCGTGTGCGGTCATCAGTGCTCACCCGGCCAGTGACCCCGGCTGATCGGGATCTTGTGTTTGGTCTGGCAGGGAAGCTCGTTCCCACACTTGCAGACGTTCCGCCACTTGATCCACGACCACACCGGCCTGTGCCTGCGGGCCAAGGCCATGGCTACTGCGGTCAGGTACTCCGCGTAAGAGACGCGTCGGGTCACGCGTTAATCGCACCACAAGGAGTTGCACGAGGGCAACCCCTTGAGGAGTTGCCTCACCCGATAGAGCCTGAGGCAAGTCCCAGGGCTTCTACCTTCGGACTGTGGAGTTGCTTGGGCTGGATGAGATCCGCGACTTGCTTGGCGGGATAAGCAAGCAGCGCGCCACGATCATCGTTGGTCGCAAGGGATTCCCCGACCCTCTCGCCATCTTGAGCATGGGTCGCGTCTGGGATGGCAAAGCCGTTCGAGCGTGGATCGCCAAGAACCGGCCCGGCCCAGCTGACGGGGATTAATCACCGTCGCCATCGGAACAGTCCAGCCACCGCCTTGACGATGTTGGACCTGCCTTTCGGGTCAGTGTCCCGGAGCGCCAGCGCCGCGATGATGATCTTCCGGCGACCGGCATGGCTGGCCGTCCCTCGCGGTCGAGCAGTACGTGGCACGGCAGTGGGTCGGCGTGGCCGAGCAGACCGACGACGGCCTGGGCGATCGCGGCGGCTACCACCTCGTCCTGACCGGCGAGCAGGGCCGCCGGTGTGGTCCAGCCCGCCGCAGCCGGGGCACCGCTTTCCGGCCAGGCCGCATAGGCCTCGGCGACTCCCCGGTCGGCGGGCAGTTCGGGGTGCAGGAGGGTGCGGTCGACCTCCACCGTGACGGCGCACACCTCGACTCCCAGGGGCGTCAGCTCATCGGCGTAGCCGGCCACGATCCGATCGCTCAGCGCACTTAACCCGGAGACCAGCCCGATGTCCGGGCGGCCCTCGGCGGCGGGCCGCAGGTTGACCCAGAGGATCCGGCCGGACCCCTGATCGCGCAGGAGCGGAAGGACGGCCCGGTTGACCCGCTGGCCGCGCAGGACGGCCCGGTCGAACATCTGGGTGAGCTGGTAGGCGGTGAAGGACTCGACCGGACCTGTGACAGCGCACTCGGTCACGTGCACCACCGTGTCGATACGCCCGGCCTGCCGCACCACCGCGGCCACACCTCCCTCGACCGCGCGCTGATCCCCCAGCGGCAGGTCGACGCCGGTAAGGGGCTTTCCGTACCGCCGCGCATACTCGGCGTGCTCGGCCAGCGCCGCCCGGTGCCCCTCGCGCTGCGGGTCGACCCCGGCGAACACGCGGTGGTCGCCGTCGGCCAGCGTCCGCGCCAGCGTCGCCCCCAGCACACCGCCGGCGTCGGTCACCAGAACAACGTTCGACATAGGTACCCCACCACCATTCACACCGATGACAGCCGAACCGCGAGTATCTGCGGGATCTGCGCGGGCGGCATGAGTCAGATGACTGTCTCCCTGGTGGTGGTGCCCGCCGGGCGGGGGCGGGCTGCTCCTCGCGCTCGCGTCCCGCCGGATCGTCTGGTGAGACGCCTCCATCGGCAACGGGCAGCCGGGGGTGTGTCGACGACGGCGCTGCTCGATCACCGTCGCAACGGCAGTCACTCGCCTGATGATCCGGCCCACCCCACGGTCACACACTGTCGGCGTCGGTGCCACCGGGTCACCCGGCCGTGGCCCACGGTCCGCACCGACGACCAAACGGTTCGCCGTGAACGTCCGCTACCACAAGGAGTGACCCATGCAGGGCTACACCGTTCCCCTGTCGCCGCGCGGCATCGCCAACCTCGCACCGGCCCCACCGTGGCACTACGCAGGCACCGTGGTCGCCGTCGAGTTCTTCGCCGACCCGGCCGCCGCCGCGGCGACGCTGCCCGAGGGGCTCGTCCTCGACCCGGACACGCCGGGTCACGGCGTGGCCCTGTTCATCGACTGGCAGTACTCCTCGACCGGCAAGGAGTACCTGGACCCGGCCCGCGCCCAGTACCACGAGTTCTTCGTCACGCTGGACGCCCGGTGGAACGACACCCCGGTGGCGTGGTGCCCGTACATCTACGTCGACAACGACGCCGCGATGGCCCGCGGCTGGGTCCAGGGTTTCCCGAAGAAGCTCGGCAGCGTCCACCAGACGCGCGCCTACCCCATCGGCGAGCCCGCCACGCCGGCCGTCGCGGCCGGTGGGCAGTTCGGCGCCACCGCCTCGGCGTCCGGCCGGCGTATCGCGGAGGCCCGGGTGACGCTGCAGCAGCCGGTGGCCGACCCGAGGGCCCTCGCGTTGCGACCGGTGGTCAACCTCCGCCACTTCCCCCGCCTCGCCAAGGAGCGGCAGGACCAGCCGGCCGTGCACGAACTGGTTCTGGCCGTCCTCGACGACCTCGCCGTCGCCGAGGCCTGGGCCGGTACCGGCGAGTTGTCCTTCCCCGACGCGCCCGGTGAGGAGCTCGCCGACCTCAACATCCAGCGCACGGGTGCCGGCTACCGCTTCCACCTCGCCTACACGGTGACCGACCTGAAGACCCTCATCGACTACACCGCCTGACCCACACGACCCACCCCCGTGCCTACCCCGGCACCACTTCCGTACCTGCCTCCCTGGCGCTGAGCGACGAAGGACGACATGGCGACCACGACAACATCCACCGACACCAGCGACGGCCCGGCGTCGACCACACCCCGGTCTCGATTCGGCGCCGAGCTACGCGACGCGGTCAGCGCGCGCACCATCCTGCTCGTCGTCGCCGTCCTCGCGGTGCAGATGGGGTTCGTCCTCTCCTACATCGGCGCGTTCCACGCGCCGAAACCGCACCACATTCCCGTCGCGGTGGTGGCACCCGCCCCGGTGTCCGACGCGTTCGTCGCGCAGCTCAACCGCCTGCCCGATGAGCCGGTCCTCGCGCGCGGCACCCCCGGCGAGCAGCAGGCACGCGCCCTCATCCTCGACCGGAGCGTCGAGGCGGCCATCGTCGTGGACGCCGGCGGCACCACCGACACCCTGCTGGTCGCGTCCGCCGGTGGCGTGGCGGTCTCCACCGCCGCGCAGCAGATCGCGCAGGCGGTGGAGGCTCAGCAGCATCGGCAACTACGGGTGGTGGACATCCGGCCACCCGATGCCGGCGACGGCCGGGGGATGTCCTCGTTCTATCTGGCCCTCGGTTGGATCGTCGGGGGCTATCTCGCCGCGGCCATCCTCGGCATGGCCGCGGGAGCGCGCCCCGCGAACGTCCACCGCACCGTCATCCGGCTCGGGGTCCTCGCGCTCTACGCGGTCGGCTCGGGGCTCGGAGGAGCCGTCATCGTCGGCCCGGTCATGAACGCCCTGCCGGGGCACTTCGGTGCGTTGTGGCTGCTCGGATCACTTGTCGTCTTCGCGGCCGCGGCCACCACCGTCGCACTGCAGAACCTGATGGGCATCATCGGCGTCGGCGTCGCCGTCACCCTCTTCGTCGTCCTGGGCAATCCGAGCGCCGGCGGGGCCTACCCGTACAGCCTGCTGCCGCCGTTCTGGAGCAGCATCGGTCCGTGGCTGCCGCCGGGAGCCGCGACGACCGCGGTACGCAACACCGTCTACTTCGCCGGTCACGCCGTCGCCCACTCGGTCTGGGTGCTCGCCGGATATGCGGTGGTGGGCACCGTCGCCGCGCTCGTGGCCAGCCGCGGGAAGGCACTCGTCAGCTCGGCGGCGCCGCAGAGCCAGGCGTAGCCGTACCGATCACGATTCCGCACCCGGTCGGCGGGCCTACCCGCGACGAGTGCTACCGATATCAGGGGAGAAACCATGGCCAGGACAGTGGCCGACGCCATCGTCGCCACGTTGTCAGCATCCGGTGTGCAGCGCGTGTACGGTCTGCCCGGTGATTCGCTGAACGGGTTCACTGACGCCCTGCGTCGCAGCGACGTGCAGTGGGCTCACGTGCGTCACGAGGAAGCCGCCGCCTTCGCCGCTGCCGGCGAGGCCGCGGTCACCGGAGAGCTGGCCGTGACGGCCGGCAGTTGCGGGCCGGGAAACCTGCACCTGATCAACGGGCTGTTCGACGCGCAGCGCAGCCGGGTGCCGGTGCTGGCGATCGCGGCGCATATCCCGCGCGAGGAGATCGGCAGCGAGTACTTCCAGGAGACGCATCCGCAGGAACTCTTCCGCGAGTGCAGTGTCTACTGCGAGATGGCGAGCACCGCCGAGCAGGTGCCGCGGCTGCTGCGCATCGCCATGCGCAACGCCCTGGAGCGTCGCGGCGTCGCCGTCGTGGTGATCCCGGGCGAGCTGTTCTTCGCCGATGCCGCGCCCGCCCCGCGTCCCCGCGCGGTGACCGGCACCTCATCGCACGTGGTCCCGGACGATGCCGCCCTCGCCCGCGCCGCCGACGTGCTCAACACCGCGCGGCGGGTGGCCATCCTGGCCGGCGCGGGGTGCCACGACGCGCACGACGAAACGGTCGAGGTCGCGCGGCTGTTGAAGGCCCCGATCGTGCACGCGTTGCGCGGCAAGGAGTACCTGGAGTACGACAACCCGTTCACCGTCGGGCTCACGGGCCTGATCGGCTACAGCTCGGGCTATCGGGCCATGGAGCACTGCGACGCGCTGCTCATGCTCGGCACCGACTTCCCCTACCGTCAGTTCTACCCGCAACCGCAGGTCCCGGTGGTGCAGGTGGATGTGCGGGGTGAGCACATCGGGCGACGCACGGAGGTCGACGTGCCGCTGGTGGGCACGGTCAAGGACACCGCCCGGGCGCTGCTGCCCCTGCTGCGCCCCAAGGTCGACAGCGGTTTCCTGGACACCATGACCGGCCACTACCGGCGCGTACGCACGCATCTCGATCGACTGGCCGAAGCGACTCCGCCGGACCGGCCCATGCACCCGCAGTACGTCGCCGCACGGGTCGACGAGATCGCCGACGCCGACACGGTGTTCACCGCCGACGTCGGCACGCCGACGGTGTGGGCGGCCCGCTACCTGAGCATGAACGGTCGTCGGCGACTCATCGGCTCGTTCAGCCACGGCAGCATGGCGAACGCCCTGCCCCAGGCCATCGGCGTCCAGGCCGCCCAGCCGGATCGGCAGGTCGTCGCCCTGTGCGGCGACGGCGGCCTGACCATGCTCCTCGGCGAGCTCGTCACGCTGCGTCAGCTGAACCTGCCGGTGAAGGTCGTCGTGTTCAACAACAGCGCGCTGTCGTTCGTGGAGCTGGAGATGAAGGCCGCCGGCATCGTGAACTACGGCACGGAGCTCGACCACGTCGACCTGGCGGCGGTGGCTCGTGGCGCCGGGCTGTTCGGGGCGCGGGTGGACCGCGCGGACCAGTTGGACGAGACCCTGCGCGCCGCGTTCGCGCACGACGGGCCGGCCGTTGTGGACGCCCGCACCGCCCGGCAGGAGCTCTCAGTTCCGCCGAAGATCACGTATGAGCAGCTCAAGGGCTTCACGCTGTTCGCGACGCGCACGGTGCTGTCCGGCCGGGCCGACGAGATCGTCGAGCTGGTCAAGACCAACCTGCACGAGCTTCCGCTCGTCTAGCGCGCGGGACTTCCCTCGTCGAGGCCGGCCGGGCGAAACCCGGCCGGCCTCGACGCACATTGCGGTGAACCGTACCCATTCGTAACCCGTCGTGGTACCCGGACAACACGCAACGCTGAAAGGACGACCCGCCGATGCGATCCGGCAGATCACCGAGCTCCACCCCCGACGGCAGCCCACCTCCCGCGATGGGCGACCGGCCCCGGCGGCGGTGGAAGCTCTCGCGACCGCTTGTCGCGCTGGGCCTGGCGCTGCTCCTCCCCGCCGGCGCGCTGTGCGTGAGCACGGCGACCGCCGCCGCCGCACCGGTCAGCGTCACCGGCGGCACCAGCCTGCCCGGTCGGAGCGCCACCGCGACCGGTCCGGTCGGCGTGACGTTCGGACTCAGTGACGGCACCCGCAACGGTGGCCCGTACAACGGGTACGGCAACGCCATCTTCAATCTGCCCATGTACCTGGGTGGCGCCGACCGCGCCAAGTTCTGGGACAACTACGTCGAGGAGTTGGTGTCCGCGGGGGTGGACTTCGTCGCCCCCGTTCTGCGCGGGTACGACCCGGGCAGCGCGGTGCCGAACGGTGGCGGTGACCCGCGGCTGCTGGCCGAGCTGGTCCAGGCGATCAACCGGCGGGGTGTCGCGGGCCAGCTCAAGATCGCCGCGTTCGACGACACCCCGGCGTCGATGACGGACCGGAAGAACCTGGCCGTACACAAGCGCGGCGGCTACGACCCGCCGTTCGACCTGGCCGACACCGCCGGCACCGGCGAGGGCGGCTACGCGTACATCTGGGACAACAACCTGCGTGCCTTCTTCACCGCAGTCCCGGACAACCTGCGCTTCAAGATCGACGGCCGTCCGGTGGTCTACGAGTGGTCGCTGAGCAACACCTTCTTCGTCAACCAGGGCAACGGCAACGCGGCCAGGATGCTGCAGTACGTCCGTGACCGGGCGAAGGCGGAGTTCGGCGCCGACCCGTTCTTCAACCTCGACCACACCTGGATGCAGCTCGACCCGGCGGTCGACGCCGTGGCGGGCGGCAAGAACGCCTGGTTCGACATGCCCAGCGGCGGGCGCTCGCTGGTGAGCTTCAACGGTCGCAGCTACGGCGTGGCGGTGCCCGCGTTCCGCATGGTCCGCGACACCACGAACATGGTCATCGATCCCAACCACGGCCAGACGTTCGCCACCAACCTCAACGCCACAGTGAACGCGGGCGCGGCGGCGACGCTCGTCGAGGGTTTCACCGACTGGGAGGAGAACGCGGCGGTCTGGCGGATGGCGGCCGGCACGTACACCGAACGGCGCGTCGACTACCCCAACCAGATGCTCAACGTTCTGCGTCGGTACTCCCGCAACCCGTTCCCGACCGACCTGCGGGTGGAGGCCGAAGCGGCCGACACCTACCAGGACAGCACGCCCGGCAACCTGTGGAGCGAGTACCGGACGGGCGACCTGGACATCCAGACGACGCCGGACGCGGGTGGGGGTTGGAACGTCGGCTCCGTCACCGACGGTGAGTGGTTGCAGTGGCAGGAGGTGCCGCTGCAGAACACGGTCACGTTGAGGGCTCGCGTCGCCACCCCGGATGCGGGCACCCGGTTCCGGTTCGTCGTCGACGGCGTCGCCGGACCGACGATCACCGTCCCGACCACCGGTGACTGGCAGACCTACCAGAGCATCGACGCGGGCACGTTCTCCCTGCCCACCGGCAAGTACCACACCGTCCGCCTGGAGTTCCTCGGCGGAGCCCTCAACGTCAACTTCTGGCAGGCCGTCACGACGGCGCCGGCCACACCGAGCACCACGCCGAGCACCACGCCGAAGCCGACGTCCACGCCGAAGCCGACGTCCACGCCGAAGCCGACGTCCACCCCGACCCCGACGGCTTCAACGTCGCGCACGGGCAAGATTTCCGGGTACGGGGGCAAGTGCGTCGACATCGCCGGCGCCAGTACGGCCAACGGTACGGCCATCCAGCTCTACGACTGCAACGGCACCGACGCCCAGAAGTGGACCATCGCCACCGACGGCACCATCCGGGGCCTCGGCAAGTGCATGGATCTCACCAGCGCCGGCACCGCCGACGGCACCAAGGTCCAGCTCTACGACTGCAACGGCACCACGGCTCAGAAGTGGCAGGCGGGTGCGAACAACCGCCTGGTCAACCCGAAGTCAGGTCGGTGCCTCGACGCCACCGGCCCGAGTTCCGCCAACGGCACCCGCCTACAGATCTGGGAGTGCGCGGGCAGCGCCAACCAGCAGTGGCTGCTGCCGACGGCCTAGCAGCCGCGGATTCACCTCAGCCGGACCGGCCGCCGGGAGACATCCCGGCGGCCTCAGCACCATCATTGGAAGGATCTTCGTGAAGTTCACCAAGCCGCTGCGTGTGGCGGCGGCCGTCCTGCTCGCGGGAGCGCTGGTCGCCATTGCCCCGCCCCAGGCGGCCCCGGCCGCAGCGACGGACACCGCGTTCAACGCGGCCACCGGCGCCCTGAACGTCGGCTACGCGAGCTACCTCGCCAAGCACGACGTCGTCTACAACCGGCCGAACACCAACCCGTTGCACGGGCTCACGGTCGGCAACGGGCGGACCGGCGCGATGGTCTGGAACGAGAATGGCCTGTCGATGCAGGTCTCCGGGGTGGACCTGGCCGAGCAGTCCACCTACGCGGCCGGCAACGTCAACCTTTCCACCAGCCCTGGATTCGACACCGGGTACACCACCTTCCAACAGCGGCTGTCGCTGTACGACGGAACGTTGACCACGAAGTACGACAACAACCGCACCGTCACCGTCATGGGTTCGCCGAACTCCGAGGTGATGGGCATCCACGTCGAGGACACCCGGTCCGGCGTCGGTGGTATCAGTCTGGACCTGAGCCTCTGGGACCCGAACACGGTCCAGAACAGCGCTGACGTGCCGGACCTCAACACCTGGCGCACGTACTCGACGTTCGCCGACTCCACGGGCGTCGGGATCAGCCGTGGTCAGACCGACGCGAACCACTTCGGCTACACGCTCGCCGCGACGGTGGAGGGGGCGAACTTCACCCCGCAGGTGGTCGACGGGCGTCGCGTACGGCTGAACATCACCCCGACGACCAGCTACACCATCTGGTTCACGGCGGCCAGCCGCATCAACGCGCCGGGATTCGACTCGGTGGGTCAGGCGCGCAACCAGCTCGCCACGGTCAAGGGCACCGGATACACCAACACCCTGAGCAGCTACCGCAGCTGGTGGCACGACTTCTGGGCGAAGTCGTTCGTGCAGTACTCCAACGCCGGCGGTGACGCCGACTACCTGGAGAACGTCTACTACCTGGCGACCTACATGATCGCTGCGGGCGGCTACGGAAACTACCCGTTCCACTTCATCAACGGCGTGTTCCGGGCGACGCAGGACCAGACCAAGTGGACCAACGCGTACTGGCACTGGAACCAACGCGCCATCTACAACTCGTTCTTCGCCTCGAACCACGCCGACCTGGCCGCGACCTCCAACCGGCTCTGGAGCCGCAACTACGACGCCTTGAAGGCGTACACCACCACGCGGTACGGCAGCGACGGCCTCTGGGTGCCGGAGACGATGGGTTGGGACGGCAACGCCCGGGGCACGATCAACAGCGACTTCGTCAACGACCTCTACTCGACCGGTCCCGAGGTCGCCTATCAGATGTACCTGCAGTACCGGTACACCAACGACGAGTCGTACCTGCGGAACACCGCGTACCCGTTCATGCGGGAGGTGGTGAAGTTCTACGAGGACAAGCTCTCCTACGACGCCGCCAAGGATCAGTACTACATGGCGTCGTCGAACGCCCGTGAGACCTACTGGGACGTCCGCAACGCCATCAGCGACCTCGCCGCGGTCCGGATGCTCTTCCCGCTCACCGTCGCGGCCAGCCAGCAACTCGGCCTCGACTCGGCGCTGCGGGCCAACTGGCAGACGATCGTCGGCAAGCTCGCGCCGTACCAGGTGCAGAACGGCATCTACCTGCCGCACGACCCGCCGACCTCGCAGATCCGCAACGGTGAGAACGTCGCTCTGGAGTTGGTCTGGCCCAACGACCAGACCGGCATCGGCTACCCCGACCAGCAGACCGCGATCAACACCTGGAACGCGCGGCCGCACCCGTACGACAACATCTGGGCCAACGACCAGGTGCACGCCGCCCGGCTGGGCCTGGGCAACGAGGCGTTCCAGGGCATGAAGTACCTGACGCAGCGCTACCAGAACTACCCGAACGGTCTGACCGCCAACGACAACGGCGTCTTCGAGTACCTCGGCAACCACCTGATGGCGGTCAACGAGTCGCTGCTGCAGTCGTACAACGACAAGATCCGGGTCTTCCCGGCCGTGCCCACCGACTCCAGCTTCGTCGGGAAGTTCACCCTGCTGGCGAAGGACGGCTTCCAGGTCAGCTCCGAGCGTGAGGCCGGCGACGTCAAGTACATCGGCATCAAGAGCCTCTACGGCAAGCAGGCCAAGGTCGTCAACCCGTGGACCGGCCAGCAGGTCCGGGTGCGTCGCGCCTCGGACAACGCGATCGTGACCACCAGCTCCGCCGCGGAGATCAGCTTCGCCACCGCGGCGAACACGGTGTACGTCGTCGAGCGCACCGCCAAGCCGCTCTCCGGCTACAGCGCCACCACCCTGCGCGGCACCGCCAACCAGGTGGAGAAGCACCTCGCCGGCACGGCCTCCACGCTCGGTCTCGACGCCAAGAGCTCCATGGTCAACAACAACCTGCTGACGTACGACAACAACTGGCTCCTCAGCCACAAGCGGGGCGTGGGCGACTACAGCGACGACGTCCACTACAGCTCCGTGGTCGGCGCGACCGCGTCGTACACCTTCCAGGGTACGGGCGTGGAGTACGTCACCGAGCGCAACGGCGACGAGGGCACCGTCGACGTCTACATCGACGACGTCTTCCAGAAGAACGTCAACCTGTACGTCAACACCGGTCGGCAGGTCCAGCAGGTGGTCTTCAGCCGCACCGGCATGACGAACGGCACGCACACCATCCGCATCGTCAACAAGGGTCCGTCGGGCATCGGCATGGTGGACGCGCTGCGGATCCTCGTGGGCACGACTACCACCGCGACGCCCACGGCCTCTCCGACTCCGACGCCCACGGCCTCTCCCACGCCGACGCCGAGCCAGCAGGGCCCGGTCGTGCTGCGCGCGGTCGTCAACAACAAGTACGTCAGCGCTTCGGACGCCGGAGCGGGCCCACTGGTCGCCGCCGCTGGCGCGATCGGTGTCTGGGAGCGGCTCGACCTGATCGACCTGGGCAACGGCAACGTCGCCCTCCGGGCCCGGATCAACAACCAGTACGTGTCGGCCGCCGAGAAGGGCGCGAAGCCGTTGATCGCCAACAAGGCGGCCATCGGCACGTGGGAGACGTTCGCGTTGATCCGGAACGCGGACGGCACGGTCAGCCTGCGGGCCGCGGTGAACGGCAAGTACGTCACCGCCGCGAACTACGGAGCCGATCCACTCATCGCCAACCGCGACGCGATCGACGCCTGGGAGAAGTTCAACCTCGTGAACGGCTGATCCGGCAGTGGGCCAGGTGTGGCACGGCGGACCCGTGCCACACCTGGCCGAGGTTGTACCAGCCGCCGTTCCAGGCGAAAACCAAGCGACAAACATTGTCGAGCTTCGATTAATTCCGCCCTGTGTCTGGCGAGTTTCCGTGGGCCTGCCCTACCGTCGAGACATGGTCTCGCGTCGATCTGTCTTGCGGGCGGTGCCGATCGCGGCCGCTGCCCTCACCGCCGCCCCAGGTCATCCCCGTTGGCTCGGCCCATCGCCGACCTCGACGGATACGGCCCGCGTACCACCGGACCCGGCCACGATGCAGGCCGCCGCCACCGCTGTTCGCGGCTTCACGGCCGACCTCTACCGCACACTGGCCTCCACCCAGGCAGGCGGAAATGTCGTGTGCGCGCCGTACTCGGTCGGGCTCGCGCTCGCGATGACCCGGGCGGGCGCCGGCTCGACCACCGCGGACGAGATGGACGCCGTGCTCCACGCCCCGCATCCGCGTCCCAGCGCGCTCGACAACGGGCTCAACACCGTCGATCAGGCGATCGCCGAGCGCTACCAGAACGGTGACGGGACCAAACAGCCTCGGCTGACCACTGCCAACGCGCTGTGGACACGACTCGATTTGTGCCTGCGGCCCGGGTTCCGGGACACCCTGGCCGGCTACTACGGCGCCGCGCCGCACCCCGTCGACTTCGGCGGCAACCCGGAGGGTGCCCGCCAGGAGATCAACACCTGGGTGTCCGATCGGACCAACGCCAAGATCCCGGAGCTGTTGCAGCCCGACGGCGTCAGCCCCGACACCCGTCTGATCCTCACCAACGCGATCTACCTCATGGCAGCCTGGAAGTACCCGTTCACCGCGACCGCCACGGCGGTGGGGCCGTTCACCCGGGATGACGGCAGCGTCGTCGACGTCCCGATCATGCGCGGGCCGTTCGACAGGATGGGCTACCTCGAAGGGGACGGTTGGCGCGCGGTCGACGTGCCGTACGCGGGCGACGGACTTGCCATGGCCATCGTCATGCCGACCCGGGACGATCTCGCCGCGGTCGAGGCGAACCTCGACGCGACCTGGCTGGGCGCGTTGCTGACCGGATTCCAGATCACCGACGTCCAACTGCGCCTGCCGCGATGGAGGTTCCGCCTGCCGGCCGAGCTGGGAGCCGCGCTGGGCAGCCTCGGCATGCCCACGGCATTCACCTCGCAGGCCGACTTCACCGGCATGAGCACCGAACCGGCCCTGTGCATCGACGACGTGGTGCACGAGACGTTCATCGCGGTGGACGAGAAGGGCACCGAAGCCGCAGCCGCGACGGCCGTCATCGTCCGGCCGCCGTCGATCCCGCAAGGGCCACAGTTCTTCGTCAACCGGCCGTTCCTGTACGTCATCCACGACCGGCTCACCGGCGTACCGCTGTTCCTCGGCCGGGTCCACGACCCCCTGGTCACCGGCCCAGCCTGACCGGACCAGTCGACATCGTCGGTCCACTCGTACCAGCGGCGCTGATCGTCTGCGTCCGGAAAGCCGCCTGGCCGCTGTTGCGCTGACACGCGACGATTCGCCTACGTGCCACAGCGGTGCTCGTCGGCGATGCTGTGCGCATGCAGTACGTGTCCAGAGTGCCGCGACCGCCGCTGGACGGGCTGATCGACGACATCTACTACCTGGAGGGTTCGTCGCCGTACGCCCGGCTGACGCTGCCCCCGATGCCGGCGGCGTTGCTCATCATCAACCTCGGCGCACCGTTCCACATCCGCGGCGGCACCGACATCGAGACGGCCGCGTACGCCGACGGCTGCGTGGTCACCGCTCCCACCCACGCGTTCGAATTCGGCTACCCACGCCAAACCCGGTCCGTCGGCGTGCACTTCAAGCCGTGGGGGCTAGCGCCGTTCCTGCCGATGCCTGCGGCCGAGCTGTGTGACCGGCCGGTGACGGTGGAGCAGGTGTGGGGCCGCCCCGCCATCGCTGAACTGCGAGACCGGCTGGCCACGGCGGACGGCCCGCACGACATGCTGACGCTGTTCGAGGAGGAGCTGAGGCGACGCCTGTGCGAGACCACAGGCCTGGGGCTGGTCCGCCACACGAGCAGCGTCATCGCGGCGACCAATGGTGCGGTGGCGATCGGCGACCTGAGCGTGGCAGCCGGTGTCAGCAGCACCCATCTGGCACGGCGGTTCAGGGAGCTCATCGGCGTCACGCCGAAGCGGTTGGCCCGCACCTACCGCTTCGCCGCCACCGTGCTCACGATCAACCCCGCCGAACCGATCGACTGGGGCGAACTCGCCACTGGCGCGGGCTACTTCGACCAGGCCCACTTCGGCCACGAGTTTCGAGCGTTCACCGGGCTCACGCCGACCCGGTACATCGAAGTCCGGCGGCGGTTCCTGCGCGAACATCCCGGCCACGTGCTGGACGGCTGGCCGCTGCCGACGGATTGATTTCCTACAAGAGGCACAGCTCACGACACGCTAATTTGGGGGCATTCCCAAGGCAGAGGAGAGCCCCGTGGGCACGGTGGTCATGTACAGCTCGGTGTCGGTGGACGGCTTCGTCGCGGACGAGAATGACCAACCCGGGCCGCTGTTCGACTGGTTGTCCAGCGGTGACGTCCCGTTGGACGAAAGCGGCATGCTGAAGGTGTCGCAGACCTCCTACGACTACACCCGGCCGTACTGGGATCAGATCGGGGTGACAATCGTCGGCCGCCACGTCTTCGACATGACGGACGGCTGGGACGGGAAGCCTCCGGGCGGGATCGACCACGTCGTCGTCGTGACCCGCCGGGGCAGGCCCGAGGGTTGGCACCCCGAGGCGCCGTTTCACTTCGTCGACGGCGTCGAGGCGGCCGTGGCCAAGGCGCAGGAGCTCGCGGGTGAGCGCATGGTCGAGGTCGCCGCCGGCGACGTCGGTGGCCAGGTGCTCGCCGCGGGCCTGATCGACGAGGTGCGCATGGACGTCGTACCCGTCGTGTTGGGGTCCGGCAAGCGTTACTTCGGGTCGGTCCACGCGCAGCACCTGCTGGAGGGTCCTGACGTGGTGATTCAGGGCAACCAGGTGCTTCACCTGCGCTATCGGGTGCGCCGATGACCGTGGAGCCCTCAGGTCAGCAGCCGAGCCGCTTGCTCGAAAGGGCGATGTCGTCGATCCAGAGGTCAAACGCGCCCGGTGTCGTGCCGCCCTGGTAAAGCTGCCAGCCGATCTTGACTGTGTCGACCGTCGGCAGGACGAAGGGAACATCGTTGCCACCGTGGTCACTCGTGGAGGCGGTCAGCTCCGGGTTCGCCACGCCGTCGATCCACACCGCGACGCGATTGTCCGCCGCGTCGATCTTCCACTCGAAGCACTGCCAGGTGTCCTCGACGACCGGGGCGGACTCCCGCCAGTTGGTCCAGTCTCCGGTCGGACCGCCGTCGGCGCCGACCCCCCAGAACGTTCCGGGGACCGTGGGCGCGTACTGGCCACCGATTGGACGGACGACCTCGGTGCTGCCGGTGCCGGTGGCTTCCACCAGCGTGAAGTGCGCCCAGTCCGGTGCGGTGGGGAAGGCATCGACGCGCAGACGCATCCGGCCGTAGAAGCGGTTACCCGGCGCGGCGAAGTCGTCGACGCGCAGGAAGGCCCGGCCGTTGTCGACTGTGTGGATGTGCAGCACCTGCTTGCCACGGCGGGCACGTTCGACGGTGAGGGTGCCGTTGCGGGTGTCGACGCCCCAACTCAACGTGCTGGGTCCTCCGAGAGGCAGTCGCTCGAAGTCTTCACAGAAGAGCAGGCCACGTGTGCACGAACCGTGGGAGGCACCCGACGCGCCGGCCGGGACGCTACCGACTGTGGTGCCGAGGATCAGGGCGGCGGTGATCACCGCGAGGGAACGGCGCATGGTCATCCTTCATGGCGTTGGGCCTCTACCGTGCGGGCAGGGGCCGGATCAGTGCTTTCGGACATCGCGATCGCTGCTCACCTCGTCGCCAGCGCAGGTGCGCCGACGTGCGCATCGGACGCCTCCGGTGTGTCGGAGGTCGACCGTCTCGGTGTCGTGGGAACGCGTGGCCGGGACACGTACGGCGGCACCTGCCCGTCGTACGCGCAGATGGTTCAGCGGTGCGGCGCGCGTCCGCCGAGGCGGCGCTCAGCCGGCACTGCGAGGCTCCCGCGCTGACCGTTCCCAGCGCGGTTGCCCCCGCGCTGCAGCGATGCTCGCCATTCCAGCACACCTGCGACCGCCAGGACAACATCGAAAGTCATCACTGACGTGGTTCCTCGCGATGAGGCCACCGGAACCCGGTGGCCTCATCGCGAGAGCCGAGGGAAGCGCAGGGGCTGGAATAACCACATCCTCCGCTGGCGCGGAGGCTCCCGAGTTGAACGGAAATAGAAGGAAGCGCCTGCATGGCCTCGGCTGTCGCGAACCTACCCAGGGATCAGCTCACTGAGCCGATCCAATGTATATGCCTCCGACCCGTCCGGCAGACCCTCGGGCGCCTGGATGCCGATGAACGTGACCGGCTCATCCGGGAGCCGACCGTCCCACATCATCACCTCGGCTTCTGCGCGCCACCGATGCACAAGGTAGGCGACGGTGAGGTAGCGCCGCTGCATCAGTGCTCGTACGCGGTCGGCCGTGGTGAACGTGTTGTCCTCCACCCGGTTGAATGACGGCGTTCCCCGCAGGTACAGGTGCAGCCACACGGCCTGCCAGCCGCTCTCGCTCCTGGCAAACACCATCGGCAGCGCGATCCGCCCCTGACCGCGCAGGTGCGACCGCGCCCGGACCGTCCGCGCGTCGAAGGGGGCACCGAGCTGGTCCTGTGTGCGGGTCTGGTAGCCGAACATCGACTCGGCGACCTCGTCGAACGACTCACCCGCGTAGATGTGGACCTGCGGAACGACATAGTGCCCACCGGTCGTCATGGGCATGTCGATGAACTCGGTCGCGCCGTTCGCCGCGTCGGTGATGTCGCCGGAGTGCACCACGCCGTTGTGGTGGAAGTTCGTCCACGACACCTGGCCCGCACCGTGGAACTCCTCATCGAGCAGCAGTACCGACAGGTCGTAATCGGTACGGCGACTGGTTTGGCGCCAGTACATGAAGAACCGCACCAGGTCACCCGACAGTGGTGCGCGCGAGCCCCGTGGCAGGACCGCGAAGCCGCCCTCTGCCGCCTTGCCGGACAGCGGCAGGGCGACGTCGAGCACCTCCGGGTCCACCAGCAGCGGCCGATCCTGCTTCGGCAGCCGAACGCTGATCTCGGCGTCGAGCAGTGACGACAGCTCGGCCACCAGCTCCGCCGGCAGCGGTGGCCGCCGGTCGGGGCCGATCCAAGCGTTGCGTGAGCGGCTCGCGTACATCCGGGCCGACGCGGGCGTCAGCCGGTTGTCGACATGCTCCCGCAGCGAGAGCAGCACTCGACCTGAGGCCGAGCCGAGCGCACCGGTGACTGCGTCGACGACAGCGGTCCGCTCAGATGCCGACGCCAGCCGCAGCAACCGGTCCGCCGATCGCAGGAGCAGGCCCGGCGCCGCCGACAGTACCGATGCGGCCGGGCCGATGGCGCCGGCACGGATCGCCGCCTCAGCCCGGCCGGCGAGGTTGTGTACCCGCCGCTCGCCACGCGCGACCGCGAAGACCTCCTGCGCGTGCGGCCACTGGTCGTACTCGTGCGGGTGCAACCGCTCCCCCAGCCGCTTCCACCGCTCCGCGTAGCGCACGACGTCACCGAGCTTGTCCGGACTCGCACCGACGACGTTGTTCAGGGCGGCAAGCAGCACCCGCCGCTCCGGGCGCCGGAAGGCGCGGAATCGCGTGGGCGTCACGAGTGCGGCATCCCCGCCGGATGCCTGGCAGGCGACGCGCAGCACGTCGGTCGTCGTGTCCACGCCGACCAGGGCCCGACCGAGGACGAGCCGGATCCCGTTGAGCACGGCACGGTTCTCCCGTACCGGGATCTCGGCCGGCTGCACCCCGTCGACGCAGGCGACCGCGAGCTCGCTGAGGATGGCGAGGTCTGCCTCACCGAGTGGCGTCGAGCTACTCGCCAGGGCCACATAGAGCCGCGCCGCCTCCACGTCGGCGGTGTCGCCGAGACGCAGCAGGGTCACCCGGTCGCCGGCAGCGGTGACGAGCTCGTCATGCGCGGCCAACAGTTCTGCGTAGGTGTGCTGGTAGGTCCCGTAACCCGGCAGGTCGAGCAGGTTCACCCCACCCGAGGTGACGGCGTGTCGCAGCTGCTCGTCAGTGCCCGTGCCCCCACCGGTGAGTACGGCCGCCCGAAGCCGGTCCGTCCAGAACTCGACGGTGTCCGGCACATCGTGCGGGAACCCGATGAAGTAGGCGTTGTGCTGGACGTGATCGCCCACCAGCTCGCGTACCGCCGAAACGACCGTGGCGGCCAGGTCCATCGCCGGCGCGGGGGCCAGGGTGCCGATGTGTTCGAGCAGAGCCTGTGACGCCGAGAACCCGACATCGAGCAGGGCCGCATCCAGTTGCCGGGCCACCGACGTGCCGTCGCCGGCGGCGCCTGTGCTGGCCGGCACGCGCAGGCTCTTCTGGATGATCAGCTTCTCGAGCACGTCGTTCCTCGTTCCGGTCAACTCCGGCTGTTGCCGCCACGCAGCCGCGGCATGGTGGGCCGCCGGGGACTCGAACCCCGAACCCTTCGATCCAACTAGGAGAAGGAAGCGCACCCATCACCGCGCAAGCGGACAGCGGACGCGCTACTCAGTCGAATGCTCTAGCCAGTTGAGCTAGCGACCCAGGAGTCGATCATCGCACCGACCGGGCCGACGTCGCCATCCCGTTTAGTTGGCGAGGCTCGCCCGCTGCTCCCGACGCCAGCGCGCCGGCGTCGTCCCGAACTGCCGCTGGAATGCTCGCTCGAACGTCCTCAACTCGCCCAGCCCAACGGCCGCCCCGATGTCCGACACCGACCGCACAGGATGCCGCGGATCGGACAACAACGTCCGTGCCGCCAGCAGCCGCTGCTCCCTGATGTACGCCGCCGGTGTGACCCCGATGCGGCCGAACAACACGTGGGTGTGGCGGACCGAAACATGATGCCTGCGTGCCAGTTCGCTGACGGTGAGCCGCGGATCAGAGAGGTGCTCGCGGATGTGGGTACGCATCACGCCCAGGAGCACCGCACCGGCACTCTGGTCCCCCGGCACCGTGGGTGTCCTGCCGCGCAGGGCCATCGTCAGCATGTCGATGCCGGCCAGACCAGCGTCGTGTCGCTGCTCATCGGTAAGACCGTCGGCGAGGTGGAACAGCTGAGTGACGTACCCCGACAACAGCCGCATGGCCGGTGAGCCCGGATCCATGCGTCGTGCCAGGCCGTCGTTCAGCTCGACCGCACGCAGGGGCAGCACATCACGCGGAAACTGCAGCAGAAGGCTGTGCACGTTCGTCGCGACGGTCAAATCCCACGCACCGCGCGCTTCGTAGAGCACCCCGGATCCCGCACCCAGCTCGGCGATCCGCCCGCGTTGGTTGAGGTGGCCAGCACCGGCCAGGTGTACGCAGAAGAGCAGCAGGTCGTCCCGACCCGTTCTCCTGGCCATGCGCTCAGTCCGAAACGTGCGCAACGGTGTCATGCGGGCCTCGGAGAGCGACACGGCCCCGCCGAGCGCCTGCAGGGAAAGGTGCCCCTGGAAGTCGGGCCTGCGCTCGGCGACCACCGGCATCCAACTCTGACCGGCCGCCTGCTCCAGGTCGTCTGCGGAGCGCAACTCATGCGTGAACACCGACCCCAGGCTACCCAGTGGCTGTTCACCACCCCGGTCAGCGCCGCAGCCCTGCCTCCTTCGACCCGTACGACCCGTTCCTGACTCGTGCAGAAAGGGACGTCATGGCAGCACGAATCGTCGTACTCCTGGCCGTGACCACGTCCGTACGGTGCTCGGGTGACCGAAAAGCTCTCCTATGACGTCCGCGGGACAGGCCCTGGCCTGGTACTTGTCCACGGCACCAGCAGCACCGGGCTCGGCAGTTGGGGAACCGTACTCGACGATCTCGCGGCCCGATACACGGTGATTCTTCCGAATCTGCCGGGTTCCGGGGACAGCCCCTTACCCGCCGGGCCGCTGGACGTGGACACCGTCGCGGACCAGATCGTCGCGGTCGCGCAGGACGCCGGGCTGGGGACGTTCGCACTGGCCGGCGCATCCCTCGGCGCACCCGTCGCGATCAAGGTAGCCGCCCGGCACCCCGAGCGGGTCTCCCGACTGGCCACGATCGTCGGATTTGCCCAGCCGCGTCCCACCTTGCGAATGAGCCTGGAACTGTGGGCCGGGATGGTCGATCGGCAGGACGAGAACCTCGGCAAACTGCTCGTCCTGCTGTCGTTCTCCGACGAATTCCTCGCCGCGCTACCCGAGGAACAGCTGCAACAGGTAACCGCGACAATGACAGCCAGCCCCGGGCCGGGCAGCGCCGCGCAGATCGACTTCGGGCTACGGATGGACGTCCGCGCCGACCTCGCCAAGATTCGGATGCCCACCCTCGTGGTATCGGCGGCTGGAGATCGGTTCGTTCCGCCGGCCCACTCTCAGGAAATCGCCAACGGAATCCCCCAGGCGCGTCTTGTCGAGATCGCAGGCGGGCACGCGTCGATCTTCGAAGACCCCCGACAAACGGTGGTTGTCCTGTTGGATTTCCTCGGCCGTTGAGGCCGATCGCGGCCACGTCCCGCCCGGAGCACCGGGCCAGGGCTTTCATGCGGGTGGACCGGCAAGCCAACAAAGGTCGCTGCCAGCAGCTGACCAACGAGCCACAAGGAGCACATCATGGCAACTATTCGCCTCCACCAGACCACCACCGCAACGCCCGAGGAGTTCCTCGCCGCATTGACAGATTTCGGTCCAGGCCGATCGCTGGTGTTCGGTGCCACCTCAGATGAGTTCCTGACGGTGCATGAGCAAGGTCCGACGTTCGCTGATGTCACCGAGGGCACCAGCAGCGCCTGGGAGCGGCTGCGGTACGACTGGTCCGACCCCCATCGGGTGATCATGAAGACGGTCGCGTCGAACCTCTGGGGCGGTGCCTCGGGACACACGTACACCATCAGGCGCAACGCCGACGGAACGACGGATGTGGACGCCCTCGTCGTGCGGGAGGGCAAGAATGGCAAGGGTCGGGTAGTCGGGTTCCTGCTCGGCACCGTCGCCAAGGGTGTCCTGGCGAAGGCGCTTGCCGACACGGTCAGGGCCGTCGAGGCCCGCAACATTCGCTGAACAGGAGAGCACATGGACCTGCGGTTGACCGGACGGCGTGCGGTGGTCACCGGCGGAAGCCGAGGCATCGGACTCGCCGTGGCCCGTGCCCTCGCGGCCGAAGGCGCTGCTGTCGCCCTCGTCGCCAGAGACGCCCAGCAGGTCAGGGATCGCGCGGCCCAGCTGAGCGCCGAAACCGGGGCCCGTGTCATCGGGATCGCCGCGGACACCGGTGACGACGCGTCGGTGGCCGCCATGGCCGCAGATGCGGTTCACGCTCTCGGTGGGGTGGACATCCTGGTGAACAATGCGGCCACGACCAACCCCGGAGCGATCCCGGACGACAACCTGGAAGCCGAGATCAACATCAAGGTCCGCGGCTACCTGCGTTGCGCCCGTGCGTTCGCCCCGGCGATGGCACAACGTGGCTGGGGACGCATCATCAACATCGGTGGCGTGGCGGCGCGTCAGAGCGGCTCGGTCACCGGCTCGATCCGCAACGTCGCTGTTGCCGCGATGACCAAGAACCTGGCCGACGAACTCGGCGCCAGCGGGATCAACGTCACGGTGGTTCACCCCGGCGGCACCCGTACGGAGACGATGCTGGGCGTGGCCGACCGGCTGGCGGCAGCACGGGGAATCACCAGAAAAGACGCCGAGGAGCAGATGGCCGCGTCGGTCTCGATTGGCCGACTGGTGGAGCCCGAGGAGGTCGCGGCGGTGGTCGCCTTTCTCGCAAGCCCGCTGAGCGTCGCGATCAACGGCGACGCGGTGATCGCCAGCGGTGGCGTGAAGGGGCCGATCCACTACTGACGCGTGCCAGCCGGTCGTACGCTGGCTGCCCGCCAGGGCCGTCGCCGGCGGCACTGCTATCAACCGATCATTCCCTGGCGGTGCCGGGCGTCCCTCTTCGCCGTGCGTTCCGGTTCAGGTGTATCGCGGTGCGTCCCGTTGGCGCTCATAGTCGGTGACCGTCGGGACGACGGGGAGCACGAGCAGCAGGACCAGGTACACCACGGCGAGTAGTCCACCGGTAAGCAGGGTCAGCAGCACGACGGTTCGTATTCAGTCGGCTGCGGAGCCCGACAACCGAAGCGGGACATCAAGAAATCCCGCCAGGCAACGGAAATTTAGCGACTGGCGACGAAGTCGAGCACCCTCTTGTTGAGCAGGGCCGTGGCTTGGGGGTCGTAGGAGGGCAAGCTGGAATCGGCGAAGTAGTGCTGGTCTCCCGGATACAGGAACAGTTCCGCCTGCGGGGCGGACGCGACGATTTCGCGGGCGGCGTCCACGTCGCCCTCGTCCATGAAGATCGGGTCGGCGTCCATGCCATGGATCTGCACTGGGACGTCGGCCGGCCATGACGAGCCGAACTCCGACACCGGCACGCAGGAGTAGAACAGCAATGCCCCCCGTGCTCCGGGACGGGTCTGCGCCAGCTTCTGCGCCGGAAGCACGCCCAGAGAGAAGCCGGCGTAGATCAGATCGCTGGGCAGATCGTCGGCCACCCGCGTGCCGCGTTCGATGATGTTGCCAAAGCCGAGTTCCTCGGCGTAGGCGATGCCCTCGTCCAGGGTGTGGAAAGTGCGGCCGTCGTACAGGTCCGGGGTGTGCACGGTGTGCCCAGCACGGCGCAGGTCGTCGGCGAACGCGAGGAATCCTGAAGTCTGGCCCAGCGCGTGGTGGAACAACAGCACCTCAGCCATGCGATCCCCTGATCTTGGGCTGCCCTCGTGTACGGGCATGCTACGACACTGCGGGTGGGCTGGCGAGTGCCGAGCGGGTCGCGTGCAGTGACGCCAGGAGCTGCAGCCGGTCCGCGTGGGCGCTACCCGGCTCGGCGGTGAAGACGAGCATGACGGGGCCGGGATTTCCCGGCAGGGGGTAGGTGTCCCAGTCCAGGACGATGTCGCCTACCTCGGGAACCCGGAAGGTCTTGGTGCCGCTGACCGAGTCGCGTACGTCGTGTTGGGCCCATAGCCGCCGGAACTGGGCACTGCGGATGGTCAGCTCGCCGACGATCGCGGTGGCGCGTGGGTGGGTGGGGTCGGTGGCGACGGCGGCGCGCATCATGCCGATGTAGTCCAGCGCCTGCCGCTCCCAGTCCGGGCAGCTCCGCTCGCCGGTCAGCGTGTCGTCGAACAGCAGCAGGAGCATGTTGAGCCGGTCGGTCGGGTAGGCGTCCGGGTCACCGAGCAGCGCCTGCGCCATCGGGTTCCAGTCGAGCAGATCGAGATGTCGGCCGAGTACGACCGCAGGGGTGTCCATCACCCGCAGCAGGCGCTGCGTGCCCTCCGGCACCCGCTCCGGATCGCGGTTCACCCGGGCGGGCGTTGACCGGCGGGCGGCGTGGGCCAGTGTGAACAGGTGCTGGCGTTCCTTGTCGTCGAGGCCGAGCGCGCCGGCGAGCGCGTCCAAGACGTCGTCGGACGGGCGTACCTCCCGGCCCTGCTCGATCCGCTGGTAGTAGTCAGTGCTCAGCCCGGCCAGCAGGGCCAGTTCCTCGCGCCGCAGCCCGGTGACCTTGCGTCGGCCGCCCGGCTCCAGGCCGACGTCGTGTGGACGCCGCCGGCTGCGCCGAGCGCGGAGGAAGTCGCCGAGCTCACGAGCGTACGGATGGAGGCTGTTCATGCCGCAAGTGTGCAGCGGCCCGGACCGCCGAAGGTAGGTCCCGCAGACCTAGGCAACCGGGAACGACCGAACCGGGCCGGAGCGCTCCTACCGTCAGTGCGCCAGCGCACCGACACCGTCAGGAGCAGCAGATGACCGGATGGACCGCCGACCGCATCCCCGACCAGCGCGGTCGGGTCGCCGTCGTGACCGGCGCGAACTCAGGCCTCGGCCTGGTCACGGCCGCGCAACTGGCCAACCGCGGCGCCCACGTCGTGCTCGCCGTTCGCGACACCCCCGCCGGTGAAAAGGCAGCCCGCCGGATTGGCGGCGACGTCGAGGTGCGCGAGCTGGACCTGGCCTCCCTCGCCTCCGTGCGGGCCTTCGCGGCGAAGCTGGCCGGCGACCACCCGGCGATCGACCTGCTGGTGAACAACGCCGGCGTGGTGCTGCTTGGCCCGCGCCGCACCTCCGCCGACGGATTCGAGCTGCAGCTCGCCACGAACATGCTGGGCCACTTCGTGCTGACCGGGCTGCTGCTCGACAACCTGACCGCGGCGCGGGAAGCCCGCGTGGTCAGTCTCAGCTCGATCACCCACAAGAACGCGCACCTGGACTTTGATGACCTGATGTTCGAACGTGACTACCGGGCGTCCGCCGCCTACGGCCGGTCCAAACTCGCCACCACGATATTCGGCGTTGAACTGGACCGCCGCCTGCGCGCCGCCGGATCGCCGATCGTCAGCGCGCTGGCCCACCCCGGTCTCACTCGCACCAACCTGACTCCGCGTGCCTGGGAGCACCGTGGCCGGTTCGGGCGGCTGATCGCGTGGGTCGGGCTGTTGGCAACCCAGCCGGTGGAGCAGGGCGCGCTGCCGCAGTTGCGTGCCGCGACCGAGCCCGGTGTGCGGGGCGGCCAGTTCTTCGGCCCGTCCGTGCTCTGGGAGACGCGGGGCAGGGTCACCGAGGCCCGCCTCAGCCGGGAGGCCGCCGATCCGGCCGTCGGCAAGCGGCTGTGGGCGGTGGCGGAGGAGCTGACCGGCGTCAGCTACCTCTGACCTACCGCAACGGGGTCAGCTGACGTGCGGTGCGGGCGATCAGTGACCTCGGCCCTGGCTGAGGAAGCACGACAGCAGTTGCCGGAACTCGTGCGGGTGCTCGATCGCCGGCACGTGCCCGCATCGGCCGAACACGTGCAGACGGACATCGGCCAGATGTTCGAGGAGGGGTTGGGCTGCCGTCCCGAGCGGGGTGACGCGGTCCTGGGCGCCGTGCACGAGCAGCACGGGCGCGCGGATCGCTGCCAGCGTCTGCGCCGAGAGGGTGAGGTCCTCGACCCATCGCGCCCTGGGGGGAGGGAACAACGACGCGAATGCAGCCGCCCCCGCTCGCATCGCGACCGCACGGGCTTCGACAGCCTGATCGGTCACGAGCGCCTGGTCGAGGACGAGGCGGCTCAGCATGTCTCGTGCCCCGAGCGGACCGGCGGGGGCGGCCCAGAGCGCGTCGAGGTCGGCGGACAGCGGCGCCCCGGGGGCGCCCATCGTGGAGACCGCCACGACATGGGTGACCTGCTGGGGGCGCGCGGCCGCCAACGAAAGCGCCACGGCACCGCCCATGGAGTGACCCACCACGGCGTAGTGCTCGAAACCGAGAGCATCCATCAGGCTGGCGGCCTGCTCCGTCCACAGCCGGAGCCCACTCCGGAAGCCCGCCGGGACGGGTGTGCGGCCGAACCCCGCCTGGTCAGGGGCCACCAGGTGCCAGGACGCGCCCAGCGCCTGCGCCGTCGATGCCCAGGCGCCGGACCCGGTCGTGCCGGGTCCGGAGCCGTGCAGCATCAACACCGCGGGCCCGCTCCCGCTTTCCAGGACGTGGACCGGGGAGCCATCGACTGTGATGGTCCGAAGTGTCGTCACCGGGGCGGGCCAGGTGTGCTCACGCCGATGCGGAGTCGACGGACTTCGAGAAGAGCTCCATCATCGCCCTGCCGAACTGCGGCATGTCGGGCCACCCCCGGCAGGAGACGAGGTTGCCGTCCACGACGTCGGGAGCGTCGATGACGGTCGCGCCCGCGTTTTCCATGTCACCGGTGATGGGGGGGAAACACGCCGTCTTCCGACCCTTCAGCAGCCCGTAGACCGCTGGCACCTGCGCGCCGTGGCACACCAGCGCGATGGGGAGGTTGCGGGCGAAGAAGTGCTCGGTGATGCGCCGAACGTCAGCGTCGACGCGGATCCACTCGGGGGCACGGCCCCCGGGGATGATGAGGGCGTCGTAGCGCTCCACGTCGACCTCGGCCCAGGGAACGTCGACCGGCAGCTTCCGGCCGTTCTTCTCCACATAGGCGTCGGAGTTGGGGTCGAATTCGTGGATGACCAGTTGGACGTCACGCATCGTCCGTGACGAGACGTCAACGTCCCAGCCGCCCTCCTGCACGCGGTAGTAGGGATACATGGTGTCGAGTTCCTCGGCGGCGTCGCCGGTCAGCAGCAGCGCTCTGGGCACCTGCTTCTCCTCGCATCTGGGGGTGGTGAGGTGGTGAGGTGGTGAGGTAGATCCAATCCGATCCGATTGCGCTAGCATTCCTCGGCCCAGCCCACCCGTCAAGCCTCTACCGCCATTCCGTCCGCATCCTTGACCTCGTCGAACAATCGGCGGAAACGCTCGCCCGACCGCAGGATGTGTCGACGCATCGCGTAGGCGGCAGCGTCGGGGTCACGCGCGGCGATCGCGGCCACAACGTCCTCGTGCTCGGCCATGGCCAAGTGAGTGACCTGGGTGTCGTGGTGCAGCCGGAAGAGGTGCACGTGGCTGTGCAGGCGAGCGAGCGCCTCACGGATGACCTGGTTCTCCGCGCTCAGGGCGACGAGATCGTGAAAAGCGGCGTCGCGTAGCCCGAAGGCGCCGTAGGCGGTGGGCCCGCTGCCCCCCTCCAGCTCCGCCATCTCCTCCAGCATTCGTCGCAGGCCCGCCACCTGCTCTGTGGATGCGCGCTCGGCGGATCTGCGGGCTGCCGCCGGCTCGAGGAGCAGGCGGACCTCGAGCATGTCCTCGAATCGGTGCCGGTTGATCTGCGGGGGAATGCGGTAGCCAGCATGGGGCACACGCACGACCAGGCCCTCGGCCTCCATGCGGTTCAGAGCGTCTCGGATCGGCGTCTGCGAGACCCCCAGCTCTCGCGCCAGGACGTCGATCGTGACGCGGGAGCCAGGCTCAATCCGTAGCGACATCAGCTGTCCGAGCAGCGTGTCGTACACCTCGTCGGCAAGCCGGCCGCCAGATCTTGCCGGCGACATTCCACCCGCCAGGGTCCTACGGCTCCGCGCGTTCATCTCTTCGTCGTCCATTGTGACGCGAGGTCCTTTCTTGCGTGTTCGGGAACCTGTTGACATCAGTCACAACGCTGCGGCATGCTGACGCCCCCACCAGATCGTATAGGAAAAGTGCCGGACGCCCGTCATCCTGCACCATCGCGGAGCCGCCCGCCATCGCACGTCGTGACGCCGGTCCGCGGTTCGGCCCCCGCGACAGAGCGGCGACACGCCGGAACAACCCAGCAACTGCTCGGCGAAGCACATAGCGAGGCGCTAGAAGTCCCCACCACCAGAAGGCAGGCAAAAGATGCGATATCAGAGGCGAACAGAACGAAAGTCCGTTACCGGTCGGAAGGTGCAGCTGGCGACGGCGGCCATGCTGCTGGTGGCCACGACCGCGGTGGCGTGCGGCGATGGCAAGAAGGACGACGCGAAAGCGGGCGCCCCCAAGGCACCGGCGGCCGTCCCGGAGCTCACCAAGGACCCGCTGACCCTCAGCTTCATCTGGTTCGACTGGCCCCCCGCCCAAGCACTGGAAGCCTTCGCGAACGCGGAGTACAAGAAGGAACGGCCGAACGCCACCATCAAGGTCAACACCGTGCCGAACGCCAACTGGCACGACGCGATGTTCACCCAGTTCGCCGCGCGCAAGACCGACTTCGACATCGCGATCCTGGACTCGCAACACATCGGCGAGGCCGTGACGAACGGCAACATCCTCGACCTCACCGACTTCGTCAAAGAGAACATCGACGTCAACGCCTACAACCCGTACCTCCTGGCGGCGTACGGCCAGTTCCCCCAGGCGGAGACCGGCAAGCGCGACGAGAACGCCAGCCTGTACGGACTGCCGCTGCTCGGCGACACCTGGACGATGATCTACCGCAAGGATCTCATCGGCGAGAAGCCACCGCAGACCTGGGACGAGATGATCTCAACCGCCGAGAAGTGCCAGGCGGACAACCCCGGTGTCAGCGGGCTGGCCTTCCACCAGGCCAACGGCTCCGACGCCGCGGCCGTCACCTACAACACGGTCAACGGCGTCTACGGCGGCAACCTCTGGGACCCCAAGACGCGCAAGATCGACGGCGTCCTCAACGACGCTGCGGGCCAGGAGGCGATGGACGTCCTGGTCAACAAGATGAAGCCGCTGACCGCCAAGGGCTCCGGCAACTGGTTCATCGACGAGGTGAACGCGGCGGTCGCTCAGGGCAAGGCCTGCATCGCGTTCAACTGGATCGCCGCGAGCGGCGGCCTGCTCGATCCGAAGCAGTCGACGCTCGGCACCAGCCGGGAGCAGATTCTCGACAAGCTGGGCTTCGCCACCCTGCCGAGCCAGAAGACGAACCTGGTCCCGCTCGGCGGTATGGGGATGCACATCTCGGCCTACTCCTCGAAGGCGAACCAGGCTGAGGCCCTGAACTTCATGAAGTGGTTCGAGCAGGCTGACGTCCAGAAGAAGTGGGCCGCGGCCGGTGGCGTGCCGGCGCGTACGGACGCCCTGGCGTCACCCGAGTTCCTCAATGCCGGGCCGTTCAACAAGGTGTACGCCGACTCGGTGCCACGGATGCGGGACATGTGGAACGTGCCCGAGTACGCGCGCCTCGTCGACATCGAGAACACCAACGTGAACGCGGCGCTCAACGGCGCGAAGAAGCCGAAGGACGCGCTCGACGACATCGCCAAGGAGCAGCAGAACGTACTCGACTCCAGCAACCGCAAGGGCGGCGGCGGACTGTGAGTGACGCCGTCCCTCTGACGACCGAACACCCCGGGCAGGTGGCGTCCGCGACGCCACCTGCGCGGGGCCGGTCCCGCCGGTTGAGCGACCGCTGGCTCGCCGTCACCTTCATCTCCCCCGCGATGCTGCTGTTGCTCGGCATGTCGGTGTTCCCGCTGCTGTGGGCGTTGTACCTGTCCTTCACCGACTACTCGGCCACCCGCGGGGGGCCTGCCAACTTCGTCGGGTTCGGCAACTACACCGCCATCCTGACGTCGGCGCAGGTGCACACGAGGGCCCTGACGACGTTGGTCTACGTGGTCGGCGCGGTCGGCCTGCAGACAGTGCTCGGTTTCGGCATCGCCTACCTGATCTCCCGGCGCACGCGCGGGCGAGGAATGCTGACCACTCTGTTCCTGGTCCCGATGATGCTGTCGCCGGTCGTGGTCGGCTTGTTCTGGCGATTCATGCTCGACGCGCAGTTCGGCGTGGTCAACAGCATGCTCGGCTCGGTCGGCCTGGGGCAGGTGGAGTGGCTCACCCGGCAGCGGACGGCACTGGTCTCCCTGATCGTCGTCGACACCTGGCAGTGGACGCCGTTCATCATGCTCATCGCGCTCGCGGGCCTCACCGCGGTGCCCAAATACCTCTACGAGGCCGCCTCGATCGACCGGGCCTCCGAGTGGTTCCGGTTCCGCACCATCACGCTTCCGCTGGTGTGGCCGCTGCTCCTCATCGCCGTGATGTTCCGGGCCATCGAGGCGTTCCGGCTGTTCGACCTCGTCTACATCCTGACCAGCGGAGGTCCGGGTGTCTCCACCGAGACGTTGTCGTTCCACATCTACAAGGTCGCGTTCCTGGGCTTCAACTCCGGAACCGCTTCGGCGTACGGGATTCTCATGGTCCTCGTCGTCATCGTCCTCACGCAGTTCTACCTGCGCTACCTGAACAAGCTCAAGGAGGACTGATGGCCGTCTCGGTTGACGAGGCCGTGTCCACCGGTCAGGCCCCGGACCACGGGCCCCCCGCGCGCCGCCTCGGCGGTCGGGGCCGCTCCGTGGTGGAGATCGCGCTGCTGACCGTACTGGCCGTGGTGATGCTCTTTCCGGTGCTGTGGATGCTCGAGACGTCGATCAAGGAGAACCGGGACGTCTACGCCATCCCAGCCAAGTTCTTCGACTTCGCCGTCACTCTGCAGCATTACAAGGACGTGTTCGTCGCTCAGGGCGACGGCCGCACGCCCGTGTCCGTCAACTTCCTCAACTCGGTGGTGGTCGCCGGAGCTTCGACGGTGCTGGCCACCGTGCTGGGGGTCCCGGCGGCCTGGGCCTACTCACGCTTCGCCGTGAAGGCCAAGAAGGACCAACTGTTCTTCATCCTGTCCACCCGCTTCATGCCGCCCGTGGTGGTCGTGATCCCGATCTTCCTCATGTACCGCCAGATCGGCCTCTACGACAACAAGCTCGGCCTGATCCTCATCTACACCGCGTTCAACGTCCCGTTCACGATCTGGATGATGAAGGGGTTCGTCGACGAGGTGCCCGCCGAGTACGAGGACGCCGCCATGCTCGACGGGTACACCCGTCTGCAGGCGTTCTGGCGATACACCCTGCCGCTGCTTGTGCCCGGCATCGCCGCGACAGCGGTCTTCGCCCTCATCTTCTCGTGGAACGAGTTCGTGTTCGCCACCTTCCTCACCTCAAGCGACAGCGTGCGGACGGCTCCCCCGGCCATCGCCGGCCTGATCGGCGGTACCACCACCGACTGGGGCCTCGTGGCCGCCTCCTCCGTGGTGTTCGCCCTACCGGTGCTCGTCTTCGCCTACCTGGTGCGCAAGCACCTCATCGCCGGTGTGACGCTCGGGGCGGTGCGACGCTGATGGCGGGCATCGAGGTGACCGCGCTGCACAAGCGCTACCCCGACGGAACGGTCGCGGTCGAACACGTCGACCTGTCCATCGGCCACGGCGAGCTGTTCGTGATGCTCGGCCCTTCGGGTTGCGGCAAGACGACGACGCTGCGCGCCATCGCCGGCCTGGAGAGGCAGACGTCGGGCGACATCCGCATCGGCGACACGCTGGTCAACGACCTGCGGCCCGCTGAGCGCGACATCGCCATGGTGTTCCAGTTCTACGCTCTCTACCCGCATCTGCGAACCCGCGACAACCTGGCGTTCCCTCTGCGGGCCGAGGGACTGCCCAAACAGGAGGTGAGCGCGCGGGTCGAGGAGGCCGCGCGGCTGATGCGGCTCGGACCGCTCCTGAACCGGCGACCGCGCCAGCTGTCCGGCGGGGAGCAGCAACGGGTCGCGCTGGCTCGCGCCCTGGTGCGGCGACCGCGCGCGTTCCTCATGGACGAACCGCTCACCAATCTGGACGCGGAGCTGCGGGCGGACATGCGCACGGAGATCAAGCACCTGCAGGGAGAGCTGGGGGCGACGATGGTCTACGTCACCCATGACCAGGTCGAGGCGATGTCGCTCGGTCACCGGATCGCCATCCTCAACAAGGGCCGCGTCGAGCAGATCGGCACACCGCTGGAGGTCTACGACCGTCCGGCGAGTCTCTTCTGCGCCGCGTTCATCGGCTCCCCGCCGATGAACCTGATCGAGGTGGAGATCGCCGACGGGCAACTGCACGGTCAGGGCGGACTGGTTCTCACGCCACCGCCGGGCCTGCCGCGCGATCGTCGCCTGGTCGCCGGCGTCCGGCCGGAGGCGCTGGAGGTCACCGCACCGGGGGCGGAAGGCACGATCCCGGCCCGGGTGGTCTCGGTGGAGTGGTTGGGCGACGAAATCATCTACGTGGTCGACCACGGCGGCCAACGTGACGTCCGGGTCCGGATGCCACCGACTGTTCGTTTCGCCGCTGACGCGAAGGTCGGGCTGCGGCACACCGGCGGGACCCCGGCGGTCTACGACGTGAGCACGGAAGAGCTGGTGGCCTGATGGGAACCGTGGCAGTGCACGGGCTGTGCAAGTCCTTCGGAAAAGTCCAGGCCCTGGACGGGGTGACGCTGGACGTGCCGGACGGCTCGTTCTTCGTCGTACTCGGGCCCTCCGGGGCAGGCAAGACGACGACCCTGCGAGCGATAGCCGGCCTTGAGAAGCTCGACGGCGGGTCGGTGCATCTGGACGGGAGGGACGCGACCCGCGACGCCCCGGCCGAACGCGACCTGGCCATGGTCTTCCAGAGCTACGCCCTCTACCCGCGACACACGGCGTACGAGAACATCGCGTCGCCGCTGCGGGCACGCCGCTGTTCTTCGAGCGAGATCGCCGCTGCCGTCGAGAAGATGTCGGAACTGCTACACATCGAACGTCTGCTGCAGCGTCGTCCCACGCAGTTGTCGGGCGGTGAGATGCAGCGTGTCGCCCTGGCCCGGGCGCTGGTCCGTAGTCCACGCGCGTTCCTCATGGACGAGCCGCTGACGAACCTCGACCTCAAGCTCCGCGTCGAGATGCGCACCGAGCTCACCCGCATCCACCGGAGCCTCGGAGCAACCTTCGTCTACGTGACCAACGACCAGGTCGAGGCCCTCTCCATGGCCGATCAGGTCGCGGTTCTCAAGGAGGGGAAGGTGCAACAGGTCGGAACGCCGACCGAGGTGTACGAGCGGCCAGCCAACCAGTGGGTCGCCGGGTTCGTCGGGAGCCCGCCGATCAGCCTGCTCGCCTGCCGCGCCGAGGGAGATCGTCTGGTCGGTGCGGAAGGCTGGACGCTGCCGCGGCCCCGCTGGACCACGGCTGAGGACGGTCGTGCGCTGCTGCTGGGCCTACGCGCGGAGGACCTGTCCGTCGAGCAGCGTGGGGACGCGTCGTTGTCCGGGGAGCTCTACGGGCTTGAGCCACTCGGTGACCGAACGGTGGTCGACGTCCGAGTGGGGACGGAGATCCTCAAGGTCAAGGCACGACCCACCGTCACCGGTACGCCGGGCGAGCGGCTGCGTGTCGCTGTCGACCTGGACCGCGCGCACCTGTTCGATGCGGGCACCGGGCTGTCGCTGTCCGAGGCTGGGCGGTAACCGGGCCGGGCGGCGACGCGCCATGCGCCCCCAGGTGGCAATCGAGCCTCGGCGGACCGTCACCGGTGAGCACGGCCGGACGACGCTGCGACGGCCGTGGCCCGAGGGGGCGATCGGTGGCCCGGCGCGTCGCCCTCCGGACCGGCCAGGGTCACACTTCGACCCGCTCGGCAACCTCGCCCCCGACGAGGGCGTGTGACCCGGCCGTCCACGCGCACAGCGCGATCGCTGAGGCCACGGCGGACATCACCAGAGAAGATCACAGGAGGCGACGCAATGAGCGACCCGATGAACGTCCTTGCCGCCGAGCACCGGCGGCTCCGGATCGGCGACGCCTGGCGCGACGCCGCGAGCGGAGCAACCTTTGCCGTCGAGGACCCGGCCACCGGCAAGACCATCGCCGAGGTGGCGGACGCCGGCGTCGTTGACGGGCTCGCCGCTCTGGACTCGGCGAGCAAGGCAATGGCGGAGTGGGCGGCGACCCCGCCACGGAAACGGTCAGAGTTGCTGACCGCGACGTACCGGGCGCTGACCGAGCGGTCTGAGGATGTCGCCCGGTTGATCACGCTTGAGATGGGCAAGCCGCTCGCCGAGGCTCGGGCAGAGGTGGCCTACGGCGCCGAGTTCTTCCGTTGGTTCGCCGAGGAGGCGGTGCGCGTCGAGGGGCGGTACAACACCGCTCCCGCAGGTGGATATCGCATCCTCACCGTGCCGAAGCCGGTCGGGCCGTGCGTCTTCGTGACGCCCTGGAACTTCCCGTTGGCCATGGGCGCCCGCAAGATCGCCCCCGCCCTGGCGGCGGGCTGCACGACGATCACCAAGCCAGCCGGCCAGACGCCACTCACCATGCTGTTGCTGGCTCGCATCATGGAGGAGGTCGGCGTACCCCCGGGGGTCGTCAACGTGGTGACCACCAAGCGTTCCGGCGCGGTGGTCTCCGCGCTGCTGGCCGACGCTCGGACCCGCAAACTCTCGTTCACCGGCTCGACCGAGGTCGGGCGCGTGCTGCTGCGACAGGCCGCGGACAACGTGCTGCGTACCTCGATGGAACTGGGCGGCAACGCGGCCCTGATCGTGTGTGCGGACGCCGATCTGGACGTCGCCGTCGACGGCGCCATGGTGGCCAAGATGCGCAACATCGGGGAGTCCTGCATCGCGGCCAACCGGATCTACGTCGAGGAGCCGGTGCGCGAGGAGTTCACGGCGCGTTTCGCCGAGCGGATGGGCGCGCTGTCGATGGGCCACGGTCTCGACGACGGCGTGACCGTCGGGGCGTTGATCGACGAGGCCTCGGTCGCCAAGATCGACGAGCTCGTCGCCGACGCGGTCGATCGCGGCGCCCGGGTCCTGGTGGGCGGCGAACGTCCGGATGGGCCGGGCCACTTCTACCCGCCCACCGTCCTGGTCGACGTGCCCGACGATGCGCGGATGCTGAAGGAGGAGATCTTCGGCCCGGTCGCGCCGATCATCTCGTTCACGTCCGACGACGAGGTGATGACGAAGGCCAACGACACCGAGTACGGCCTGGTCGGGTACGTCTTCACCCGTGACCTCCAGCGGGCGCTCCGGTTCGCCGAAGGGCTGGACACCGGGATGCTCGGCATCAACCGTGGCCTGATATCGGACCCGTCAGCTCCGTTCGGAGGCGTGAAGCAGTCCGGGATCGGCAAGGAGGGGTCGCACGAGGGCATCCTCGAGTACCTCGACCTCACCTACGCGGCGATCGACCTACCGTGACCGGCCTGCTGCTCCGGGCGCCCGTCGAGGATCACCGAGCCCCGTGCACACACGACCTGACCGGCGCGCGCGCCCGCGCCACCCGGATGGCCAACCTTGCCGAAGCCGTCCCGGTCCCGCAGGTGACCTGGACGTCCGCCCAGCACATCGCCGCCGACGTTCCGGAGAGGCACCGACATGCTTGAGACCGTCCGCGGACCACGCCAGCTGATAGTGGGCGAGGGGGTCGCGCAGAACATCCCACGAGTGGTGGCCGAGAGTGGCTCGCGGGTCCTCATCGTCACCGACCGGGTTCTTCTGGGGCAGCCGGGCGTGGCCGAGATCGTGGCCGCCGTGCGCGAGAAGGTCGAGGTCGTCGAGGTGTTCTCCGACGCGACCCCAGACGTGCCACTCGCCGATGTCGCAGTGGCCGTCGCGGCCGCCGCCAAGGTGGACGCCGACGTGATCCTCGCCATCGGGGGCGGCACGGTGATCGACCTCGCCAAAATCGTCGGCGTCATCCGGCGCCACGGTGGCACGCCGCGCGACTTCTACGGCGAGTCGAAGGTGCCGGGGCCGACGATTCCTCTCGTCGCGGTCCCGACGACGTCAGGCACCGGCTCCGAGCTCACACCCGTCTCGGTGTTGACCGATCCGGACCGCGAGCTGAAGGTGGGGGTTTCCAGCGTCCACATCGTGCCCGACTTCGCCATCGTCGACCCCGAACTCACCTACACCTGCCCCGCGACCGTCACCGCCCACTCCGGCATCGACGCGTTCTGCCACGCGGTGGAGAGCTACACCGCGCGACCCCGGGCCCACGGACCCCGCGACCCGGTGGAGCAGGTCTTCCTCGGCCGCAACCCGATCACCGACCACTACGCGCTCCTGGCCGCGGAGCGGATCGCCCGTAGCTTGCGTCGTGCCGTCCGGGACGGAGGCGACACGGAAGCGCGGGCGGACATGTCCTATGGGTCCATGCTCGCCGGGCTCGCCTTCTCCCACGCGGGCAACGCGGCCCCGCACGCCCTCCAGTACCCCATTGGCGCGGCCACGCACACGCCGCACGGCCTGGGCGTCGGGCTGCTACTGCCCTACGCGTTGGACGCGGCCAGGGATGCCATCGGCGACCGGTTGGCCATCCTCGCCCGGGTGTGCGGGCTCGACGTGACCGACGCCTCGGATGCCGAGGCCGCAGACACGTTCCTCACCTGGCTCGACGAGCTCCTCGCCGACATCGGCATCCCTCCCACCCTGGCGGACATCGGGGTGGCACGCGCCGACCTCCCGCGCTTCGCGGAGATGGCCAGTGGCGTCACCCGCCTGATCCAGAACCATCCAGGCCCGACCGACACCGCCAGCCTGACCGCGATCCTCGAAGCGGCCTGGGCCGGGGACCGAACCCGACACGTCCTGACTCCGAGCAGAGATGGTGACCGGCCTTTCACATGACAACGGGTTCCCGGTGTCGGAATGCTCGGCTACACCGTCGCGGCCGACGTCGCAGCCCTCCTCGGCAGCCTCAGCACCCGCGTGGCTTGTCGGCGGCTCCCCACAGCGCGATCCCGGGTTCACGCGGCGCGGAAACCTCGTCGACGCGGGCGTCCACACACGCGGAGCAGTGATTGTTTCCCTTGCCGGGGCCTGGATAGTTTCTGCGCATGTTTGACGGTTTCGAGGACGAGCGGGTCGATGTCGGGGAGGTGGAGCTCCGGGTCCGGTATGCGGGGCACGGGCCTCCGGTCCTCCTCATCCACGGGCATCCGCGTACGGGGTCGACGTGGCATCGCGTCGCGCCGCAGCTGGTTGATCGTGGGTTCACCGTCGTCTGTCCCGACATGCGCGGCTATGGGCAGTCCGGCAAGGCGCAGATCCTTGCGGATCACTCGCAGCAGTCCAAGCGGGTGGTTGCCGCGGACATGGTCCGGCTGATGGAGACACTGGGCCACCCGACGTTCGCGGCGGTCGGGCACGACCGTGGGTCGTACGTGGCGTTGCGCCTGGCACTGGACCATCCCGACGCGGTCGATCGCTTGGTGGTCATCGATGGTGTTCCCATCAGTGAGGCTCTCGCCCGGTGCGATGCGACGTTCGCCCATGACTGGTACCACTGGTTCTTCTTCGCCCAGCCGGACAAGCCGGAGCGGGCCATCGCCGCCGACCCCGATTTTTGGTACGCCAGCAAGGCGCGGCCCGAGAGTATGGGAGCCGAGAACTACCAGGAGTTCCGGCAGGCCATCCACGATGCGGCCACGGTGCGGGCCATGTTGGAGGACTACCGGGCGGGCCTCGGCGTCGACCGGGCGCACGAGGAAGCCGACCGGCGTGACGGTCGTACTGTCCGCTGCCCAACACTCTTTCTGTGGTCGACCCGGGACGACATGGAAGACCTGTACGGTGACCCGCTCGCCGTCTGGCGCCCGTGGGCCCCCGATCTCCGCGGCCACCCGATCGAGTCCGGCCATCACGTCGCCGAGGAGAACCCCGACGACCTGACCGCGGCGCTGCACAACTTTCTGTCCTGAGCCTGCCCACGACACCTGGCAAAGGCCTCGGTTCGGCGAGGTCGTCACCACGGACGAGGTGCTCGAACGGCTCAGGTGATGTCGCCTGCCGCGCCTACTCACGGCCGCTGCCACGCGCGGTTCCCAAACGGCGCACGGGCCAGGGCGGTGCCGGCCTTTGTGCGGCGTGACAATGGCAGGCATCGATCAAGGCGCAGGTTTGCGATCGTTCACGAAGACGCCGTCACCGCGTTCGCTGGATAGTTCCCTCACCGGGTTTTCCGATTCCCCGGCCGCTTCCGGGGGAACGACTTGTAGGAGGGAAGATGCTCAGACGTCGCGTGCTCGGTAACGGGCTCGCCGCACTGCTGGCGGTCTCCGGGTTGCAGCGCACCAGAACCCTGCTGCTGGCCGCGACAGCGGCGGCCGTGTCCATCGCATCGCTGGGCTTCGCCACACCGGCGTCCGCCGCGGCTTCCGACGGTCACTACTGTGGGTGGATCTCGCCGGACAGCCCACCGGGCTTGGTTGACGCCAGGACCGTCAACTACACCGCAAGTGTCCAGTGCGACGGCATAGTGCGTCGCGTCGACCTCACCGTTGAGCTGATCTACCACGGACTGGTCAGCGGCCCAGGCCAGACCATCAACGGCCGGACAGAGTTTTGGCAGGACACCCACTACACCGCATTCGGTCTCGGCGTCACCAACCCGGGCACGCTCTGCGAGTCCGGCTACTACTCGGGCCGAGCGACCGCCACCGTCCAATTCCGGTCGGGGTCTCCGGAATACATCACCAGATCGACGGGGTCTCAGCCGGTATCGCTGTCCTGCCCGCCACCGGACATTCCCATACCCCCGCCGACCGGGGGCGTGACGGTCACCAACCCGGGCACCCAGAGCACGCTCAAGCCGGCCACCGTGGCGCTGCAGATGCAGGCCACCGGCGGAAGCGGGTCGTACACCTGGTCGGCGACCGGGCTGCCTCCTGGGCTGTCCATCAACCCCTCGACCGGCCGGATCAGCGGCCCAGTCACCACCATTGGCAGCTACAACGTCACGGTCACGGCCGTCGGAGGCGGAGAGGGAAGTACCACCTTCACCTGGAGCGTCAGAAAAGAAGCCCCCTGCCAGCGCTGCTGACCGACAAGGGCATCGACATCACGGCGTGCGCCCCGATCGGGGCGCACGCCGTCCTGCGAGGGTACGTACAGCGTTCGGAACAGCAAACCGCTGGTCTCCCCACAGTGGATGGCATTTGAGGTCGTGGCCGGGATCGAGCCGGCACCCGCTACTTCCGCCTCGCCCAACAGGCGTGGGCCGACACCAGCCCGGATGATCAATTGTTACTAAAGAAGCGGTTTCCCGAAATCATCATCTCGTCAGCGGGGCGGCAGCCTTTCGAGCGGTTTCCGATCGCGAACAAAATTGTCGAGCTACGCCTGATCGCTCGACATAACTGCGCCCACCACTGAGCCCAGCTGACCATCGAGTCCCTGCTGCCGCTAACGTCCGCGCGTCTATTCCCAAGCCTGAGAGAGAGACTCAAAGGTCTCCGGATCGAGATGGCACGGAATGACGCACAGGAGGTGGCCACCCGGGGCCCGTAAGGTGACGCACTCCAGCCAGCGGCCGATCTCGACGGCGCCGAGCGCGACCAGTCGGCGGGCTTCGGCCTCAACGTCGTCGGTTTCGATGTCGACGTGGTATCGAGCTTGGTCATCCACGGCTTGTACCGCCAGAATCAGCCCGGGCAGTGCGCCGTGCAGAGAGGTGAACTGCTGCTCATCGGGAACTGTGCGTGCAGGCACGCCGAGGGCTTTCGACCAGAAGGCGGCGGCTGAGGGCGCCTCACCGCGTGGTACGTCAATCAGGATCGTCGAGAGTCTGCTGCGATGCGCCATGATCGACCATTATCCACATCCGCCCGGAGGTTCGCCGGCCGCTCCCATCACTACTAAATGGGACAAAGGTGGGCGCTTAGTCCATCCCGGTCAGGTCGCGTGGCAGTGAGATGCCTCGATGCGGCAGCGCGAGACCACTTTCACCGACGACTATTCGTTGATCTTGTCGAACGGATTGAGATGGCGTCTGATCTCGCCCTCTCGCTTGTCACCTGGCGCAAGCTGCCTGGAAGGCGCCATGGGCGCAGTCGCCGGGCGGATCCGACGACCAAAGTGGGCTGGACTCGCGCTGCGGATCCGGCGTAACATCCTGCTCCAGAGAGATCGTCAAGCGATTCGCCGCTGGTGAATGTCGACAGCGGAACGGGGGGGGTAATGGTCTGTGCGCTGCCACCGCAACGACAATTTTCTCGCGCTGCCATAGCGCCGCATTCCTGGGTTCTTACCGTGGTTCCCGAGGACTGCTGCGAAACAAGACGACAAGAATAGCGCAAACCTTCACGAGCCTATTGGCCTGACGTCGGCTGCTATGCGTCAGCCTCGGGTCGAACCGCAGGGCGCATTGCCCAGCTCGCACCCGAACTCCAGAATGGTCGGACGCCGATGCCGGCAAAACCGCTGGCATCGCACCCGGCGGCGTGCCCATGGCCGGGATCCGCGTCGGTGCCGTCGCTCGCGGGGCGCGACAGCCGGGCCAGGCGCATCAACCGCACCTCCGGCCGTCTTCTGCGGCCAAGCAGCCACGACTTTGCGGGGGACGAGGATCGCCCTCGCGCTACCGACCACCGAGTCGAGCCCTGGCGTCCGGTGCTGGCTCAGCCTGCGAGCGGGCGGCGTCAGTGGGTCGGACAGACGACCGCCCACCTCCCTCCGTACAGCGGCTACGTGCTGGCCGATCTCGATCGCCGGTGCGCCACCGTCCAGAGCGATCTTGCCGGCTACTGGAGCAGCAGGTCGGCAGAACGGCCCGATGCACACGGGGCACCAGATGAGAGGGGTTTCGCGAACCGTGGTGACAGTGGATATCTTCGGTCGCTGCCAGTCATACACCGTGAGCCAGGAGGCTCGCGCAGCCAAGCTCTACCCGTACTTCATACCCTTCGAGGGGCACGACGCGACCGTCGCGCAGACAGTCGACGGCGACATCCTCATGTGCGGTTCGAACAACTACCTCGGGTTGACCTCAGACCCGCGCGTGAAAGCGGCGGCGCAGGCGGCAATCGAGGAGTACGGCACGTCGCGCACGGGCTCTCGGCTGCTCAACGGCAATACGCCACTACACGACGAGCTGGAGCGGGAACTGGCCGACTTCCTCGGCATGCCGGCGGCACTGGTGTTTCCGACCGGCTACCAGGCGAACGTCGGCGTGATCGCATCGCTGCTGTCGCGTCACGACGTGGTCATCCTCGACCGTGAGGCGCACGCCTCGGTCTACGACGGCTGCGGCATGAGCCGGGCCAAGACCCGACGGTTCGCCCACAACGACATGGACGACCTGGAGCGGCAGTTGGCAGCCAGCCCTCCGGACGCCGGCCGTCTGGTCGTCGTGGACGGGGTGTACTCGATGGCCGGCGATCTGTGCCCGCTGACCGAGGTGGTACGGCTGTGCCGGCAGTACGGTGCCCGCCTGCTCGTCGACGACGCACACGGCGTCGGCGTGCTGGCCGATGGCCGGGGCACCAGCGCGCACTTCGGCGTCACCGATCAGGTCGACCTCGTCACTGTCACGTTCAGCAAGTCGCTGGCGTCGATCGGCGGTGCCGTGCTCGGCCCAGAGAGTGTCATCGAGTACCTGCGCCACCATGCGCGCAGCCTCATCTTCAGCGCATCCGCCCCACCGGCCAGCCTGGCCGCCGCGTACGCCGCACTGCGCATCCTGAAAGCGGAGCCGGGGCTGTGCCGGCAGGCGGTGGAGAACGCGTCGTACGTGCGTCGCGAGCTCACGGCCCTGGGCTACGACCCGATCCCGAGCGAGACGCCGATCGTGTCCGTGCGGCTCGACGACATGCAGCAGACCCTGCTCGCGTGGCGCAACCTGCTCGACCGCGGCGTGTATGTCAATGCGGTCATCCCCCCGGCGGCGTCGCCCCGGCTGCGAGCGAGCTTCTCCACCACGCACACACCGGAGCAGCTCAAGCGCGTCGTCGCCGCGTTCGCCGAGGTCGGCGACCTGATGCCCCTGGAGGAGCAACAATGACCGTCAACCAGCTCGAACCCTCAGTCAGGACCCGGGATCTGGTGGTGGCGTGGGCGCGGATGTGGCGGTTGCACTTCGTGCCGTTCTCGTTGTCGGCAGGTCTGGTCGGCATGACAGCGCCGCCGGCCGGGGCCAACGCCGCGACTGTCGTGATCGGGCTGCTGTTCTGCACGCTGGGATACGGCGTCGGCGTGGTCATCAACGACTGGTTCGACCGCGAGGCCGACGCGGTCAATGCTCCGGATCGCCCGTTCGTTACCGGGCTGATCAACCCCCACATCGGCTTGGCGCTGACTCTCACGATGTCCGCAGCCCTGATGGTGGTAGCCATCGTGGTCGCACCGACGCTGGCGCTGTGGAGTGTCATCGCGATCGGGGGGCACCTGGTCTACTCCTGGACCAAGCGCATCCCCATGCTGGGCAACCTCGTCAACGGCGTCGACATGGCGCTGTTCACGGTCCTCGGCGCCGTGGCCGTCCGACCCGACGCAGGCTGGCTCGACATCCCGGCGGTGACCTGGTTCCAGACGGCGCTCGTCGCTGTCACGTTCAGCGGCTTCTGCCTCGTCGGGTACTTCAAGGACATCGAGGGCGACCGGGTCGCGGGTTACCGCACGCTGCCGGTGGCCATCGGCACCAGGGCCTCCAGCCGGATCGCCGTGGTGTTTCCGGTTGTGGCGGTGATAGCGGCGGGCACAGCCGCCGTGGCGGAGGCCGACAGCGCGGGTGCCTACGCCGAGATCGTCTGCTGGGTGCTGCTCGGCGCGTCCGCGCTCGGGTTCGCGCAGAGCCTCGTGACACTCAACCGGGCGCCAGAGACCCGGGCGTACGAGGCGCTGGTCTGGTTCATCCGGGCGACCACGCTGTTCTTCCTGTCGCTCGGCGCGCTGCACCGACCGACGCTCTTCCTCGTCGTCGCCGTTCCGATGATGGTCTACCTGGAGCTGACGTTGCGTGCGACCCAGTCCTCCCGGCAGGCGTGACATGACCTCTCTCGCCGGGAACCGGCTGACGCTGAACGGGGCCGAGGGCAGCTTGATCCTCGCGATGCGCGAGCGCATGGCCCGGTCGCCACGGCAACTCAACGACGCCTTCGAGGCCGATGCCGAACTACTCGATCTGGGTGCCGCCGGGCTCCTGGCAATCACCGTCGACACGTTGAACGACGGAGCCGAACTGGCTACCGCCGCCACGCCGTACGCGAAGGGATGGTTGACCACCACCGTCAGCGTGAGTGACCTCGCCGCGGTGGCCGCCGACCCGGTCGCCGTGCTGGTCTCCTGCTCGCTGCGCCCGGACAGTTGGACCGTTGAGGATGCCCGCGAATTCGGGCGCGGCGCATCCGAGGCCGCCGAGCGGTACGGCTGCCACATCGTGGGCGGCGACACCAACTGGGCCAACGAGGAGAGCTTCACCTCGTGCGCCCTGGGAACCGTCCCCCGCGGATCCGTAGTGAACCGGATGGGCGCTCGGCCCGGCGACGCGCTGTATGTGACCGGCCCGATCGGGGCCGGCAACGCGGTCGGTTTCCGCGCCCTGGCACTGGGCGGTACGGGGGCAGGCGAGCCGTGGCTGCCTGAGGCGCGGGTGGCCGCGGCCGAGCCACTGCGCCGCTACGCCCGGGCGTGCATCGACACCAGCGACGGTCTGTTGAGCGCGGCGGTCAGCCTCGCCGAGCTCAACGGCCTGGGGGCCGAGGTGGTGCTGCGCGACGAGGTGTACGCGCCGATCGTCTCCGCCGTCGCCGACTCGGCACGCCTGCCTCGGTGGTGTTCGGCCGCCGCCGAGTGGGGCGAGTTCGAGCTGCTGTACGCGATCGACCCAGCCGACGTGGAGCCGTGCTCCCGGGCGCTGTCGCAACGCGGCCTTTACCCCATCCACGTGGGGCAGCTGGCCGCCAGTCCGGAGCTGCTGTTGGTCGACGAGTCAGGCAAGCGCCAGGAACTGCGGAGCCTGCTGACGCGCATGCGGGCACTCGACCCGGCCGGGTCGTTGCTCGCCGACCTGCGTGCCCTGCTGTCGGGGGGTTCGTGATGGGATCTCGTCTGGCGCTGGTGACCGGTGTCACCGGCTGCGTCGGCCGCGCGGTCGCCGCCGCCCTGCGGGAAGAGGGCTGGTCGGTACGCGGGCTGGTGCGGGCACCCGCGCCGGACGATGCGACGTACGCGGCGCACATCGGTGACCTGACCGACCCGGAGTCGCTGCGCGGCTCCTGCGCCGACGTCGACCTCGTGGTGCACGCGGCCGCCGATCTGACCGACTGGCGACCCGGCCCTCGCATCTGGCAGGTGAACCGGGACGGCACCAGGGCGGTGCTGGACGAGGCGCGGCGCTGCGGCGTTTCCCGGTTCGTCTACGTCAGCACCGTCGACGTCTTCGGTTTCAACGCGACGAAAATCATCGACGAGGCGTCGCCGCGGCGGGTGCCCCGATACCCGTACCCACTGTCGAAAGCCGCAGGCGAAGACCTGGCGTGGTCGTACCACGGGAACGGTCTCGATGTCACTGTGGTGTATCCCGCCTGGGTCTTCGGCCCCGGCGACCGCAACTTCCTGCCCGAGCTGGTGCGCGGGCTGCGCGCCAACAAGCTGGTCCAGTTCGACCGCGGCGTACCCCCGATCGAGTTGACGTACAGCGCGAACCTGGCCGACGCGATCGTGCTGGCCGGCACCACTCCCAGCTGCGCCGGTGGCCGGTTCATCGTCGGTGACTCGTACGGCCTGACCCTGGGGCAGCTGTTCGCCTCCGTTGCCGAACGGATCGGGGCACGTCCGCCGACCTCCTCGGTCCCCTTCAGCGCGGCCCTGGCCGCGGGAGCCCTGTCCGAACTCGCCGGGATGGCCGGCATCGGCGTCAGATCCGGCCGACCGCTGCTCACCCGCTACGCGGTTCGGTCCGTCGCCGGGGGAATGCGGTACGACGTCGGCCGGATCCGGTCGATCGGCCATTCACCCCGGTACGGGTTCGCGGAGGCGCTGAGCCACACCATGGCGGGACTGGAGATGGAGCAGGCGCATGGCAGCCGATGAGAACGGCCCGGTCGTCTGCATCATCAACCCCGCGTCCGGGGTCCAGCGCAGGCGCACGATCGTGCAGCGGATCGCCGCGGAACTACCCGACGCGGAGTGCTGGTCCACCCGCTATCCCGGGCACGGCATCGCCCTCGGGCGGCAGGCGGTCGAGGACGGGTACGGCACCGTCGTGGCCATCGGCGGCGACGGCACGCTGTCCGAGGTGGCCAACGGGGTGCTGGAGGGGGGCGGGGAGAAGGTACGACTGGCGTACGTGCCGGCCGGTACCTGCAACGACTTCGCTCGCGGCCTGCGGCCGGTCACCGACCTCGGTGACCTGCTCGACCGCACCCGCGACCGGGAGACCGACGTCGGTACGGTGACCTTCACCCGGCCCGACGGCACCCGTGACCACCGGTACTTTCTCGTCAGCTGCACGGTCGGGCTGATCAGCGTGATCGGCCAGCGGTTCACCGAGAAGACACCGGTCAACCGGGTGCTCAAGCGGGTCAACCTCCAACTCGCCGAGACGGCGTCGAGCATCCGGACGCTGGCCCGCTGGCAACCCGTCGCGGTGCGGTTGGAACTCGACGGCGAACCGTCCAACCAGAGCATCAGCAATCTCGCCGTGCTCAAAGTGCCGTACTTCGCCGGTGGGCTGACCTTCGGCCGCACAGAGCCCCCACGGGCGGGATACCTGGACGCGGTGCGGGTGGCGGGTGTCGGCCGAATCGGCGTCGCCAGGTTGATGTGGCAGGTGTTCCGCGGTGCCGCAGCGGGGCATCCGGCGATCCACCGGCAGGAGGTCCGCACCGTGGGCATCGACGCGGACAGCCCGTTGCCGGTAGAGGTCGACGGCGAGATCGTCGGATACACCCCGGCCGAGTTTTCGATACATCCGTCGTCCCTGACGACGGTGGTATGAACCCAGCGAGGGAGCGACACGTGCCTGCCCCGAACACGTTCCACATCGGACTCGTGGTGCCCGACTACACCGGCCAGCTCAGCCCGATGGCGACGCTCGGCAGAGAACTACTTCGGCGGGGCCACCGGGTCACCCTGGTTTCCCTGCCGGACGCCGGAACGAAGTCCTTCACGGCCAGGTTCGCCTTCGCACCGATCGGCGAGCGCGAGTTTCCGGTTGGCTCGCTGGCGCGCTTCTCCGAGGAGCAGGGCCGGCTGACCGGCCTGGCCGCGATACGTTTCATCGTCCGCGGGTACGTGCGCGAGGTCGAGGTTCTCCTGCGGGATCTGCCGGTCCTGGTGAAGAGGCACGGCATGGACGCGCTGCTGGTGGACCAGGTCTACGGCGCTGGCAACTCCGTCGCGGAACACCTCGACATTCCGGTCGTGAACGTGTGCAACGCGCTGGCGCTGAACACCGAGCCCGGTGTGCCGCCGTTCATGACGGCGTGGCCGTACCATCCTTCGCCGCTCGCGCGGGTGCGCAACGTGCTGGGCGACCAGGTGGTCGCCCGGGTCATCCGGCCGGTGCTGCAACGGATCAACGAACGTCGCGCCGCGTGGGGCCTGCCGCCCATCAACAGCGTGAACGACGGCTCGGATCTGGCCCAGATCACCCAGCAGCCGCCGTTCTTCGACTTTCCCCGCACCCGCCTGCCGGACTCGTTCCACTACACCGGGCCGTTCCACGACGAGGACAGCACCGAGCCGGTGTCATTCCCCTGGGAGCAACTCGACGACCGTCCCTTGATCTACGCGTCGATGGGCACCCTCCAGAACCGCCTCCCGCACATATTCGAGGCGATCGCCACTGCCTGTGCCGGGCTCGACGCGCAACTGGTCATCTCCCTCGGCAGCGCGGACGTCGAGCCGCCGACGGGCCTGGCCGGAAACCCGATCGTGGTCCGGTACGCGCCGCAGCTCGAACTGCTGGCGCGGGCGTCTCTCGTCATCACGCACGCCGGAATCAACACCGCGCTGGAAGCGCTCGCCCATGGCGTGCCGATGGTCGCGCTGCCCGTGGGCAACGACCAGCCGGGCGTGGCCGCCCGGCTCAAGTACCTCGGCGCCGGCGAGTTCATCCCGGTGCACAAGGTGACTCCGGCACGGCTGCGGGCGGCCATCGAGAAGGTGAGCGGCGACCCTGCCTACCGCGCGAAGGCGCAGCACTACAAACGCCGGATCGCGGAGTTGGACGGCGTGCGGCGCGCGGCCGACATCGTGGAGGAGGCGTTCCGGACACGCCGGCCGGTACGCAGACAGCAGATGTCCGAGATAACGGAGGGTGGCCGCCGATGACACAGCAGACGGGGCGGATGGCCCGGCAGCTGCCGACACTCAACGGTCTGCGGGGGATCGCCGCTGTCACTGTCTTCTTCTCCCACACGACGTTGTTCGGTTTCTTCGCCGACGAGCGGATCGACGACTGGTGGTACCTCGTTCTCAGCCGTACCGGATCGGCTGCCCTCGGCTTCTTCTTCATCCTCAGCGGTTTCGTCCTGACCTGGTCGGCTCCCGACCACGAGCCGAATCGCCGGTTCTGGCGCCGTCGGGCCGCCCGGATCCTGCCGAACCACCTGGTCGTTTGTGCCGTGTTCATCGTTCTTCTGATCCTGGTACGAGGGGGCGCGCCGCTGTGGCCGACGGTGGCGAACCTCGCGCTGGTGCAGAGCTGGATCCCGGATGAGTTCATCTTCAACGGGGTCAATCCGCCCAGCTGGTCGCTGAGCTGCGAGATCTTCTTCTACGCGTCGTTCCCGTGGGTGCTCGCCGGCATCCGAAGGCTCAACGCTGCCTGGCTCTGGTCGCTCGGGGGTGGCATCGTCGCCGCGATGCTCGTCGCGCCCGCCTTCTCCCTGGCGTTCCTTCCGGCCGAGCCGACGTACACCTACGCCGACGCGGCGTTTCCGCAGTTCTGGTTCGTGCAACAGTTTCCGTTGATCCGGATGCTGGACTTCGTCCTCGGGATCGTCATCGCCCAGCTCGTCATGCGGGGGCTGTGGATCAGGCTGAGCCTGCCCGGCGCCGCACTTGTGACGCTGGCCTTCTACGGCGTCTCCGAGGTCGTGCCGCTGCTCTACTCGGTCGTCGCGGCGATGGTCATCCCGCTCGCGTTGCTGGTGGCCGCCGCAGCGCGGGCGGACGTCGAGGGGCACCGCTCGCCGCTGCGCGGGCGGGTCACCGGCTGGCTGGGCGACACGTCCTTCGCCTTCTACCTCATCCACATCCTGGTGTTGTACGGCGCCGGCAACATGTCTCCGAACGGCTTCGGCGTCCCCGCCGCGCTCGCCGTGATGGTCGGCGCCTACCTGTTGACCCTCGGCCTGGCGTCGTTGCTTCACATCGGCGTGGAACGGCCGATGATGCGCCGGTTCGCCAAGCCCCGCAAACCTGCCGCTGCCCCTCAGGCCGCCGCAGCGGCTGCCGCTACGCCGGCCACTGAGCCGACGCCCGTCGCGACGGGTGACGCAACACGAACCACGTAGCGACGAACCGAACGGTGCCCTGGCTGATCCCGTCCGGATCAGCCAGGGCAGCAGTTCACCTGATGGTCAGCGTGGCCCGGACCGCGCCAGCCGGACGCAGAGTGACCATCGGTACGACCTCCAGCCGCTCGTCACGCGTGTCGACACGGTAACGGGAGAGCAACGCGCTCAGCAGTACGGTCATCTCCAGCAGCGCGAAGTGTTCCCCGATGCAACTGCGCGGCCCGCCGCCGAATGGGAAATAGGCGTAGCGCGGTCGATCCTGCTGCCCGAGGAACCGGTCGGGCTCGAAGCGCTCCGGGTCGGGCCAGAACTCCGGGTGCCGGTGCGTGACCCAGGGAGCAACCACCACCTTGGTATTGGCCCGAATTCGGTAACCGGAGACGACGACGTCGGATTCGGCCATCCGCTCCATGCTGTACACGGGCGGGTACAGCCTCATGCCCTCCATGACCGCAGCCCGCACCAGGTCCTGGTCGCCCTCGGCGGCCCCGGCCGCGACCCGTTCCTGCACCTCGGGATGTTGACCCAGCAGGTGCATGGTGAAGGCCAATCCGGCCGAGGTCGTCTCGTGCCCGGCGAGCAGGAAGACGAGCATCTGGTCCCGGATCTCCTCCATGGACAGCGTCTGCCCGGTCTCCGGGTCCTTCGCCGCGAACAACCGGCTGAGCATGTCCTCGGTCTCCTCGCCACCGGTGCGCTGGCGGGCGGCGATGATGCGGTCGATGATGTCGTACTGGGTCGTGCGGACCTGCGTGATCCGGCGCGACCGCGGAGTCGGCCAGCTCAACGGCAGCTTGACGACCTGTAGGGCGCGGGCCAGCGCGAGGTCGCCCAGAATGGGCATGAGCTCCTGCAGACGGGGGACGACCTCGTCGATGTCGTCGCCGAACAGCGCCCGGCCGACCACCCGCATCGTGTAGCGCTGCATCACCTGGTACAGGTCAACGACGGACCCTGCGGTGACCGCCATGTCGTCGACGACGCGGGCCGCCTCCTCGGCCATCAGCTCGGTGTAGCGGGCCACCCGGCGCGGCGTGAACAGCGGTTGCAGCGTCCGCCGCTGATGCAGCCAACGGTCTCCGTCGCTGGTCAGCAGGCCCTCACCGATGAACTCCCGAAGGATCTCGTACGCGCTCGCGCGGCGGCTGAAGACCTGGGGTGTGGTGAGGACCTGATGGATGCCGTCGGGGTGGTGCACGTTCACCACGTCGACGCTGACGGCACGTGGCCCCCGAGGCAGCCCGACGTGGTAAGCCACCACGTCGCCGTACGTGTGGAAACCGTTCAGGATCGATCCCAGCAGGTCGTGACGGAGTTCCGGCAGCATGCCGAGGAGCGGATGCCCGGCCGGGCCCGGTACGGCGATGGCCTTGGACAACTGTGTCGTCACGGTGATCCCCCGTTCAGTTGATCGACGTACGTCGACTATGTTTCCACGCGCCGCACCTCTTTTTTAGTCCCTGGCCCCCGTATTTCGCAGCGATCGTCATCGTTGTGGCTGTCGCCATCAGTCAAGAAGTCAGCACCAGCCGACGCCCCGCCGGCCGGCCGAGGAACGACAGCCGGGCGTGGCGCCGCTGGACGGCGCGCACGCCCGGCGGTGCGGGCAGGCGCGGCTGCTGCGCTCGCGCCGGCGGCTGCTCACCAGTGGCGGTACGACGCCCAGTCGAAGTCCGCGTGGACGCCCTCGGCGCCCAGGTCCTGAACCCACAGGCCGACGAACGCGCCGGTGAAGCCCCAGCCCTCAGGCTCACCATCCACCAGAGTCGCCGCGTACTCGTCGGACAGAATGGTGGCGTCGAGCTCTGCCGGCAGGTCAACCCAGCGCGCCTCACCGGCCAGTTGGTAGGCGAAGGTCAGACGCGGACCGTCGAAGGTGACCCGCAGCGTGATGTCGCCCGCGCTCGGCAGATCGACGTGGCACGCGTCGTGCATGACACGCCGACCGTTGTCGCACGACATCACCTCAAGGACCGGCTGGCCGTCGTCGTCGGCGGTCACGTAGGCGTAGTGCCAGTTGCGGGTGTTGTAGTAGGCGGTGACGCCGGCGAGCTGGCGGTAGTTGGCCGGCTCGAAGTGCATGGAGGTGGTCAGCTCGCACTGCTTCGAGCTCACGCGACGCGCGACCAGGCTCGGACGCAGCCGGCCGACCGGCGACTGGCCGCCGTGAATCCGCAGGATCGAGGGCCGCGACGTGAGATCCACCCAGTCCGCGGTGGCGGGACGGCGCAGCGTCGACCACTCGGGGCCGAGCACCGGCTCGGTGAAGTCGTCGTGCTCCTCCGCCAGATCCTCTGCCGGCTCGGCTTCGCCCGGCACGGGTACGAGCACCGCCGGTATCCCGTCCTCAATGCGCGGCCACTCCCCCTCCGGCCACTGCACCGCCTGGATTGCGGTCTCCCGGCCGAGGACGCACCGGCCGAGGGGTGTGTACGGCCGGGCCGTCAGGTGCGCCAGGTACCAATGCCCGTCCGGCGTGGAGACGAGGCTGCCGTGACCGGACTTCTGCAGCTCCAGCTCGGGACGGCCGTGCGAGGTGAGCAGCGGGCCGGCCGGATGGGCCTCGTACGGCCCGAACAGGCTACGGGAGCGGGCCATCGTCGCCTGGTGCGTCCAGGAGGTGCCGCCCTCCGCGGTCAGCAGGTAGTACCAGCCGTCCTTCTGGTACACGTGCGGAGCCTCGGTGACGCCGGCGGCGGTTCCCTGGAAAATTGTCCGCTCGGTGCCGACGAGGCGACGGGCCTCGCGGTCGTACTGCTGGATCTGAATGCCCGCGAACCGATCACGGCCCGGCCGCCAGTCGGCGACCATCGACAGCATCCAGGTTGAGCCGTCCTCGTCGTGGAACAGCGACGGGTCGAACCCGCGCCCATGCAGTACGACCGGGTCCGACCAGGGCCCGGCGAGGTCGCGCGCGGTCACCAGGTAGTTCTGCGGATCCCAGTATCCGCTGGCGAAGCTCGCCACGTCGGCGTACAGGAGATAGAACTCACCGTCCACATAGGACAGATCAGGCGCCCACACGCCATTGGAGTCGCCCGCTCCGCTGAGGTCGAGAAGCCGCCGCTCGGTGATGACGCCACCGAGCGGGCGCCAGTGCACCAGGTCGGTCGAGTGGTGCAGCCGGACGCCCGGGTACCACTCGAAGGTCGACGTGGCGATGTAGTAATCGGTGCCGACGCGCAAGATCGACGGGTCGGGGTTGAAGCCGGGAAGGACCGGGTTTCGGATCAGCCGGCCGGGCACTTCGCCGTCGTGGGGCCCGGCGGCTGCCGGACTCTTTGTTGCGGTCGTCATTTCGGTTCTCCGTAACGGTAGCCTCGTCGAAAGTTTCGGCGAAGTTCGATCGCCGGATCGGCACAGACTAGCCGTTGGAACGCCCTAGTGACAATGTCGACGGCCAGTACAGCTGTGTCTTTTCAACTCTCCTTGTCTCCGGAAGTTGCTCCGATATTTCGCTCCCACAACCCTCTTGGCGACCCGGTAATGAGGGCCTGACCTCCGGTCCGGCACGGCGCTCCCGAGCCCCCGCGCGTGGTGCAGATCCGCGAGGCAAACCTGCCGGTTAGTGGCGCAGGCGGCCAGCACGGCACCGGTCCGAGTGGCCAGCACGGCCAACGTGGAACCGCCACCGGCGCTGGCCCGTCCGGTCCACGGCAGCTCGGCGCACCGGCCTCGGCTGCCGTGGCGGTGCTCGCGAGCACGTCGTGGACCTCGCGGCGCTCAGCGGCTGGTTTCTCGGCGCGGCGGGATCGATCGAGGGCGCGATCGTGACGGTCCGTTAGCCGGTCGCGTGTGGCAGGACGGTCTCCGGCACGCCGAACACGAGCACCCTCTCGGGACGCCAGAGATGAATCGGCGCTGCCGCATGTCGACGGTTTCACCATGCTTGAGCCCCACCACGACCTCGCCGCCGCCGCCACGCGTCGCGCTAATCAGATGCCAGATTCCCATTGACGCTTACCTTTTCCGAACGGTCTCCCCGAAGGGTGCGACATAACCGGTGGTGAATGTTGGCCTTCGCAATGCCTTCACGTTCCGACGGGCCGGCAGGTCAGGTACGCCTGCCGCCACGTCCCAGCTACCGTCCGTAACCGGTGATCAGATGGCGCGGTTCAGTAGGTAACAGCCAAACGATCACGGGGTCGTCGGGGAGACAGACAGTGGACAACGAGGAAGCCGGTTGGCGCCCATACCCTGGCGCGTACCGTGCTCCAGAAAACCTTCGCCCCGTCGAGCCCGGCCGCATCGTCGGCCTGGGTGCCAGCTGCGACCTCCGAGAGGCGTACCCCGAGGATGCCGGGACCCGCAGCTTCACAGTCAGCGAGTTCGCGATACTGGAGGACGGTCGGCGTGTGCTCCTGCACGCAGATCGTGGATTCACTGTCACTGCTCGATCAACCGGCGTCCCGGGCGGTGTCGTCCCGCTCATCGAGACTCGGGACAGCATCACCCAGCACGTCTTGAACGCCGTACTTCCCGACGACGAAGAATGCGCAAAGGGGCAGGACCATCCTTGGTCCTGGCTAGCCCAGCTGGCTCGGGCTCGCGGCCTGGACGCGACCGCAGAAGACCTACGAGACCTTCCCTACGAAGTGGTCTTCACCGACAGAACGATCCGTTGGCTCGCGCCCGCCTGAGCTCAGATCCTGGACCATCACCTACGAGGCTGGAGAACCTGCCGAAGTCAAACGAAAGCCCGCCGAACCGAAAGAAGCCGCATCAGCTGGCTCCGTCGTAGGCTCCGGCAGTGGGAAGCAATCGAGAACGGATCATGGCTCAGATGTTGGATGCGGCGGAGAACGCCTCCCCGGTCGAGGCGGTCGAGGCGGTCACCCGGGAACTCGGCATGGCGCTGGGGGCTCGTAGCGTCGCGTTCTTGATCGCGGACCTGAGCGGCCGGGCGTTGGTCCGGTTGGCGCACGTGCCACTGCACGTTGCCGAGGAGGGACGGCGGGACGGCGACGAGCTTGCCACAGTCATGCCGTTTGACGGTGGTCCCGCGGAGCAGGCGTTGCGCACGCAGACGGTGCGGGTCGTCGGGCAGCCTGACGGGTGGATGGTGTGGGCGCCGGTGACCGACCGCGGTGAGGCGATCGGCCTGCTGCAGATGGTTCTGCCGGCCGAGCCGGATGCCCGTGATCTGGAGGAGGTCGGTCGCACGGCACACGTGTTGGCGTTCGTGGTGATCGCCAACCGGCGACACACCGACCTCTTCGAGTGGGGGCAACGCACGACCCCGTTCACCCTGTCCGGGGAGATCCAGCGCCGCCTGCTGCCCAGCTCGTTCACCTGTGAGGCCAGCGCGTTCACCCTGTCCGGCTGGCTGGAACCCGCCGCGAGCGTCGGCGGGGACACCTTCGACTACAGCCTCGCCCGCGACGTGCTGCACTTCAGCGTCACCGACGCGATGGGCCACGGGGTGGCCAGCGCACTGACAGCCACCCTGGGGGTGGGCAGCCTGCGCAACAGCCGCCGCCGCGGAGTGGGCCTGGTGGAACAAGCCGAAGCCGCGAACGCCGACGTGGCCGACCACACTGCCGTGCCCGGCAGCTTCGTGACCGCGCTACTGGGCCGCCTGGACCTGCGCAGCGGAGTGTGCGCGCTGCTCAACGCCGGACACATTCCGCCGATGCTGGTACGCGACGGAAACACCCAGATGCAGTCGCTGCCGGGCAACTTCCCCCTGGGCATGTTCGCCGAGACCACATACCGGGCCGGCGAGGTCACGCTACGCCCCGGCGACCGTCTGGTGGTGGTCACCGACGGCGTGCGGGAGCGCAACGCCGCCAGCCTGGATCTGCCGGCCATGTTGCGGTCGATCGCCGGTCTGCACCCGCGCGAGGCGGTCCGGGCATTGGCCGACGCCGTGCTCGAGGTCAGCGGACCGACGCTGGTCGATGACGCCACCCTGTTCATCATCGACTGGCACGGCGGACATGCTGAGGAGCGGCAGAGCAGTGCCGGAGCGGACCAGACACGCGCGAGCACCGCGCTGCCCGACTGACTAACCGGCTGGCGTTTCGGTGGGACGCAGATCGGCTTCAGCAGCCGACACACTGTCGTAGACATCGATGGCTTGATCCACCGACGTGACCGACAGGACGCTACGCACGGGAGGCTGCGCCGCGGCCAGACACAACCGGCCCCCGACATCCCGCCACGCCTTGAACATCACCACCAACGCGCCCAGCCCGCTGGAGTCCATGAAACCGACCTCGGCCAGGTCCACCACCACCTGACGGTCACCGGCGTCGACCAACCGTTGCAGACCCTCGCGCAGCTGCGGGGAGGTGGCCATGTCCAGCTCGCCGCGCACCTCCAGCACGGTGCAACCCCGGCCAGCCCGGACCGACAGCAGCAAATCCACCACAACCTCCCACGCCGATGACCCCCGCTTACCCTATTGCGCCGGCGGGTGAACCGCCGCCGGCCGGCGCACGTCGAGCGGACACCCCGGCCGTTTCACCTCGGCTCGGGCCGGGTAGCGGTGAGACATCGGTAGCGCTGATCAAAGCCGGCGCATCCCGCTCTAGGATGTCGGCAGTTGTCCGGCGGGTCATGTACGGGCCGGAGGGAGTAACGCAGATGCGGGTGAGAATGACGCTGTCACTCCCCCGCCAACCATCCTCCACGACCCGCGCCCGCCATGTCCTCACCACTCTGCTGAGCCTCACCGACGTCAGCGAGGACACCCGCACCAACCTCGCCGTGCTGATCAGCGAGGCATGCGCCAACGCGGTGATCCATGCCGACCCCGGGGGCGACGTCGACATCACCATCAGCATCGACGACCAGGTCTGCCTGATCGAGGTCGGCAACCGCGGCCGCAGCCCCGACAATGCCAAACTCGACGCCGACCTGCCCGCCCCGCTCACCATCGGCGGCCGTGGACTGCCCCTGATCGGTGCCCTCGCCGACACGGCCGCCTTCGTCGCCGGTGCGCCGGGCCAGGTGCTGCTCCGCATCACGAAACACCTCAGGCAAGCCGCAGCACCCACTTGCTGACCGGGCGGGTAGGGGCGATGGTCGAGACCACGAGCCAGCAGGGCGGACGGTCGGCCATGGTGGCTGATGCAAATCGGTCGTAGGCTCGTGCGGGTGAACGTTGCCGCCGATGCCAACGGCACCCCGGTTTCCGCACTGCGCATCCTGCTGGTCGAGGACGACCCGGCCGACGTCGCACTCATCGAAAGCGCTATCGCGGCGTGCGGTCTGCCCACGGAGCTGCACCCGGTCGGCGACGGCGAGGAAGCGATGGCGTTTTTGAACCGTACCGGCGCCCACACCGAGGCGCCCCGCCCCGATCTGATCATCCTCGACTTGAACATGCCCCGGATGAACGGTGCCGAGGTCCTGTCGGCGGTCAAAGTCGACGACCGTCTGAAGGTGATTCCTATCGTGGTCTTCACGACCTCCTGCACCGATGCGGATGTGCTCAACAGCTACGCCGCCCACGCCAACGCCTACGTCACCAAACCCGTCGACCTTCCCACCTTTGAGCGCGTCGTTGGCGACATCCACCGCTTCTACAGCACGGTCGCCTCGCTTCCTCTTGCACCATCGGACCTCGGATAGGGCACGCGGCTGCCATTGCCGCAGCGAGACGGTGGTCCGGCTGATGGCGGACGCACGGGCCGAACGCCTTTCGACGATGACCGAGGCGGCCCTCGCCGACCTCTACCTGTTCGGCGCGTTGCTGGTCTGCGCCGCGGCTACGCCGAAGGCGGGCGGCTCTCCCCGCACATGCCCGGCTGGCAGGTCATCGCGTGGGGCGTGGACAGCATGAATTCACTCAAGCAGACAGTGCGGGTCTGTCGGCTTACGCGCGAGGATGAGCCGGCACCGTGGGCTGCCGTCGCGTCGCTGTCCCAGAACGGTCAAGGCGGGTGTCGTCACGGTGAAGCCGGCCGCTGTCAGGTCGTCGCGGACGGCGGGCAGCGGGCTGGTGCGGTAGTACATGACGAACGGGGGTCGCCACACGGCGTTGCGGACCCGCATCGCCAGGTCGAATCCGAGCGTGGCCCAGTGCGCGGTCGAGGTCAGCGGCGGCGGTGCACCGATCGGGAAGGCGAACAGCCCGCCGGGCCGCAGCGCGCGGTAGACCCCCTCGAAGAGCGCCGGGCGCTCGCTGGGCAGGAAATGCCCGAGCGCCCCGAAGCTGACGGCGAGGTTGAAGTGCTCGCTGAATGGCAGGGCTCGAGCATCGGCCTGGACCCACGTGGCGTCCGGGTGGGCGCTGCGCGCCTGCGTGAGCATGCCAGCGCTGAAGTCCACGCCCGTAATGCCTGCTCGGCACGCAGACTTCAGAACCGTCATGCCCGCGCCGGTGCCGCAGCAGACGTCCAGCCCTCGGTCGAACGGCCCGAGCTCGGACAGCGCGTCGGCGATCGCATCGAGGTAGCTGTCCGGCGTACGGAAGGGCGTGTGGTCGAACTTCGGAGCCAGCAGGTCATAGCCGCGCTCGACCGAAGACAACGCCTGGACGCAGAGTTCCCGCAGAGACGGACCCTGAGGCGAAAACACGAGCCGAGGGTACCTGCCGGAGCCCGCCATACCCTTCGAGACTCGCTGCTGCGCTCCGCCGCCACTGGGACCCATACGAAACATGGATCCCGCACTCAGCGTTCCGATGCCGCCGACCAGAGCCCGGCGGGGCGACGCCGGAGAGCGGTCTCGAGCAAGGCCGGGGGCCGGTATTCCTGGTCGAGCGCGGTGACGTCGGTGCCCGGCGGAACGATCTCGTCGATCCGGTCGAGGATGTCGTCGGACAACTCGACGTCGGCCCCGGCCAGAAGGTCGTCGAGGTGTTCCATGGTGCGCGGGCCGAGGAGCGCGGCGCTGACGCCCGGGTGGGCGATGGCGAAGGCCATGGCCAGGTGGGTCATGGGCAGGCCGGCCTCCTTCGCGAGCGGGACGAGCTGTTCGACGACGTCGATGCGGCGCTCGTCGGACAGGTGACGGGAGAACTGGGCGCGCTTGAGGTCGTTGTCACCGCCCTTGCGCACCCGGCCGGTCAGCAGGCCCTGGCCGAACGGGCCCCACACCATGACGCCTATTCCGTACTCCTGCGCGAGCGGCAGGACCTCCCGTTCGATGCCACGGTTCAGGATCGAATACGGCGGCTGCTCAGTGCGCAACCGCTGCAGCCCGGCGCGCTCGGCTACCCACTGGGCCTGGACGATCATCGAGGCGGGCGTGGTCGACGAGCCGATGGCGCGCACCTTGCCGGCCCTGACGAGGTCGGTCAGGACGGACAGGGTCTCCTCCAGGTCGGTGTCCGGGTCGGGCCGTTGGAGCTGATAGACGTCGATGTGGTCGGTGCCGAGCCGGCGCAGGGAGTTCTCGACGGCGGTGGTGATCCAGCGGCGGGAGGCGCCCTTCTGGTTGGGGCCCTCGCCCATGGGCAGGCCGACCTTGGTGGCGAGGACCACCTCGTCGCGGCGGCCCTTCAGGGCTTTTCCGACGATGTCCTCCGAGTCGGCGTAGCGATCGGCGGTGTCGATGAGGTTGATCCCGGCGTCGATCGCCCGGTGGATGATCCGGACCGACTCATCCGGGTCGTTGCCCATCTGGCTGGCGAACATCAGCGTGCCGAGGCCGTACGCCTGGCGGGATCGCACGAGACCGGCCGAGGTCGGCCTGCCAAACGGCGGAGGTCGGCGCGCGCCGGGCCTGCGGCGTGAGGAGCTCGCGCTGCTCGCCGGCTTGTCCGTCGACTACATCGTGCGGCTCGAACAGGGCAGGTCGACGAACCCGTCCCCGCAGGTACTGTCCGCGTTGGCTCGGGCGTTGCGGCTGGCGGCGGCGGAGCGTGAGCACCTTTTCGTGCTCGCCGGTCAGGCGGTGCCGAGCGCCGGGCAGGTGTCCGATCATGTGCCGGCGGGCGTCCAGCGCCTGCTCGATCGACTGACCGGCACACCGCTGAGCGTGTACGACGCCGCCTGGAACCTCATCACCTGGAACCCGTTGTGGGCGGCCCTGTTCGGTGACCCGCCACCGTCACGCGGCTTCGGCAGGAATGCGGTGTGGTGGTCCTTCGTCGCACCGCCCGCCGGATACCCTCAGGCGGTGAGCCGGGACACGGGTCACCGCGCGGCCTTCGTGTCCGACCTGCGAGCGGGCTCAGCCCGCTATCCGAAGGACGCTGGACTGGCCGCACTGATCGATGAGCTCCGTACCCGCAGCGCTGACTTCGCGGCCCTGTGGGATTCCGGCGCGGTGGGTGTGCACGAGTCCCTGACCAAGACGGTCCGGCACGCGAGCATCGGTGAGCTCACCCTCGACTGCGACATCCTCGCCGCGCTCGGCACCGACCTGCGGATCCTGGTCTTCAGCGCGGCGGAGGGCAGCGAGACCGCCGAGCGGCTGCGGCTGCTGGACGTCGTCGGCGTCCAGGCGCTGACGGGCGCCGGAACGGACAGATAACGCAAGGCGCAGTACAGCGGGCATGCGCGACGTTCGCCGGGGCCGAGGTCGGGTATCCGGCAGCTACGGCCACAACCAGTGACACCACGTCACACGCGGTCGTGACATGGCGCCACTGACGGGTCAGCGGCGCCCGCGCTGTCATGGGTACATGTCCACTACACCTGTCATCGAAGTCGACCGGCTGAACCTCCCCTACGGCGACTGGGAACCCCAGCCGATACCACCGCACACCGTCGGACGAGCGCTGCGCCGTTCGTGAAGCGCTTCGCGCGACATGTGTCGGTTCTCAGTCAGCAACAGGAGTGAAGAGTGGGAAGCGAGCAGCAACAGCGCCCAATCGGTGTCGTCCAGGAGGGTGCCAGGTTTGGTGGGCGCCGACGGTTCGCGAGGTCCCTCCGCCAGTGGGTCGCCCTGTTCCCGCTGACGGCCATCGCGTTCGTGCTCGCGTGGCTCAACCGGAGTCCCTGGTGGGGTTGGGCACTTGTCGTGGGGCTGCTCATGGTGCTCGGTGCGACAGTGCGCTCGTGGGCCCGAGGGCACGCACTGCTCCAGACAGGTGCGTGGCTGCTCGCCGGGACGCTCGTATTCGGGGCGGCGGTGGTCGCCTATCCACCGCCGCAGACCCGCATCGCGGGCGGCGAGGACCGCTCGCCGTCCGGGCCGGTGCAGACGCAGCAGGGCCCGATCGCCGGCGTCTACAACGACGAGCGCACAGTCGAGGTCTTCGCGGGTATCCCGTATGCGCAGGCTCCGGTGGGGGATCTGCGTTGGCGTGCGCCTGAGCCGCCGAAGCCGCGCGAGGGCGTGTTCACCGCAGACCGGTTCTCCGCCGTTCCGGTTCAGAGCACCTCCACGTTCTTCACTCGGGCGCTCTCGCAGATCGTGCAGGTGCCCCTGGAAGGCACGCTCCTCAATCCGTATCCCGTGAGCGAGGACAGTCTCTCCCTCAACATCTGGCGGAGCACCACACCCGCCTCGGAGAACCTTCCCGTGCTCGTCTACATCCCCGGCGGCGGCTTCGCGACCGGCTCCGGCGCCCTCCCCCTCTACGATGGCGAGGCGCTCGCCTCCCGGGGCCAGGTGATCACCGTGACCGTCAACTACCGGCTGGGGGTACTCGGATTCCTGTCCCATCCCGAACTGTCCGCCGAGTCCGCGCACGACGCGTCGGGCAACTACGGGATCCTCGACCAGATCGCCGCCCTGGCCTGGGTGCGCGACAACATCGCGGCATTCGGCGGCGACCCCGACCAGGTCACGATCGCGGGCGAATCCGCCGGGGGTGAGAGCGTCTGCATCCTCGGTGCGACACCGCTCGCCGAAGACCTCGTGGACGGCATCATCGCCGGCAGCGGAGCGTGCATGGGCACCACGGGGAACACCGAGCGCGGCGACCAGACTGACACGCGCGAGTCGGCAGAGGATGCCGGCCGCCGCCTGAGCGAGCAACTGGGAGGGGCGACCATCGAGGAGATGCGCGGAATGCCCGTCGAGCGCGTCCTGGACGCGGCGGGTGCGCTCGATGCCCACTGGCAGCCCTCCGTCGACGGCCACGTACTCGAGCGATCGCCGGCGGAGACCTACGCGTCCGCGGAGCAACTGGACGTGCCGACCCTGGTCGGCAGCAACGCGGACGAGGCCTCGCTCGCGCTGGCCAGCCCGCCGGACACGGACGTCGACGAGTACCGGTCGTCCGCACGCGAGACATACGGTGAGGATGCGGATCGGTTCCTCGATCTGTATCCAGGGGAGACAACGGAACAGGTTCTCGAGTCGCTCCTGCGGGCCGAAACCGACAAGATCATGACCCGAGCCATGCGGCGCTGGGCTCAGTTGCAGACGCAGACGGGTGAGTCGGACGCCTATCTTTACTTCTTCTCACACATCCCTCCCGAGAAGGGGCTTGAAAAGTACGGCGCCTACCACGGTGCCGAGGTCGCGTACGCATACGACAACCTGGGCGCCGACAGCGCCGCCGACTACACGGAGGCCGACTACCGGCTCCGCGACCAGATGAGCGCGTACTGGGTCAACTTTGTCCGCACCGGCGACCCCAACGGACCAGGCCTGCCGCCCTGGCCGACGGTCGAGCAAGCGCCCGACCACGTCATGGAGTTCGCTGGCGGCAGCGGGATGGCACCCCGTCCACGCCCCGACGCCGTCAACTTCTGGATGGACTACGACGGGCCGATCCCCTAGACGAGTAAGTGACCATCAACCAGACCGAACCGCGCGTGGCTTGAAATCCACGCTGAAGACACCTGGATGACACATGGCAGTAAGAGTGAGTGATGCCCCCGAGGCCAAGCGATACGAGGCTCGCGTCGACGGAGAGTCCAAGGTCGCGGGCGTTGCGCAGTACATCCGTACCACGGAACTCGTCGCTTTCGTACACACCGAGGTCTTGCCGGAGTACGAGGGCAAGGGGGTCGGGGCAGCACTGGCCCGCACCGCCCTCGACGAGGCGCGCGCCGCGAACCTGCTGGTCCTGGCCACCTGCCCATTTATCGCGGGGTGGATCGCCAGGCACCCCGAGTATCAGGACCTGGTGTACCAGGCCCACAGCAGGGTCAGTGACTGAACGGCCGTGCATGGCGACGATGCGACGACGGAGGCGCTATGAGCAGCGGAAACAACAAGAAGGCGTACGAGGGTCAGAAGATCACTGTCACGGGCATCCAGGATCAGGAGCCTGATGGGTTCCGGGAGGCTGTCGTCGGCGCCGCCTGAGAAATTCAGCCGGCGTGGACAGATTCCATGCTGATCTGGCGTGATCGCCCGTTGGTCACAGCCAGTCGTGTTCGCGGGCGTAGCGGGCCGCTTCGTGGCGGGTCCGGGTCTGGGTCTTGCGCATCGCGTTGGAGACGTAGTTGCGGACGGTGCCCGGCGCCAGGTGCAGGCGCGCGGCGATGTCGGCGACCGAGTAGCCCTCGCCGGTGACCCGCAGGACGTCGGCCTCACGGTCGGTGAGGGGGTTGTCCTCGGTGACGGCGAGCGCGGACACGTCCGGGTCGATCCAACGTTTGCCCGCGTGCAGGGTGGCGATGACGGACGAGATGTGCGCCGGCTCGGCGGACTTGCTGACGAAGCCCTGAACACCGAGCTTCAACGCCTTGCGCAACACGCCGGGGCGGGCGTGCCGGGTCAGCATGAGAACCACCTGCTCCGGGCGCGTACGCCGGATCTCGGCGACCGCGCCCAGGCCGTCCACGCCCGGCATCTCCAGGTCGATGACCAGCACGTCGGGTCCGTGCCGCAGGGTGGCTTCGACGGCCGTCCGGCCGTCCTGCGCCTCGGCGAGAACGGTGATGTCGCCCTCCATCGGCAGCAGCGCGGCCAGGGCCGTACGCAGCAGCGCCTCGTCGTCGGCGAGCACGATGGTGGTCATCGGCCGTTACTCCGTTCCCCGCCGGCACGTACGGCGGGGAACGTCGCCGCCGTCCGAAAGCGTCCCTGCTGCTGTTCCACGGTCAACTCCCCTCCGTCACCCGCCACCCGTTGCCGGAGTGCGGCCAGTCCCCTGAGCTCGGGCGGCGTGGTGGTGGTGACGCCGTCGTTGACGATGGTGATGCTCGACTCGGAGATCGTGATGTGCACCTGGGTGGCCTGCGCGTGCCGCAGGATGTTGGTGGTCGTCTCGCGAAGCACCTGACCGAGCAGTTCGTTGGCGCGCGCATCGACCTCGGCCTCCCGGGTCACCCGGACCCGGATGCCGGCGGCCTCGAACAGGTTCTTCGCGTTCTCGATCTCCGCGGTGAGGTTGAGCCGCCGTTGCGCGTAGGCCAACTCCTTGGTCTGCGCGATGGTGTCGCTGACCAGCGCGTACGTCTCCCGCAGTTCCTTCTCCGCCCGAGCGGTGTCGCGGAGCAGCAGTCGCTGCGCCAGGGCGATCTTCAGCTTCACCACGTGCAGGGTGTGGCCCTGGATGTCATGCAGGTCGCTGGCGAAGCGGACGCGTTCGCGGATCACCGCGAGTTCCGCTTCCCGCTCCCGGGTCTGTTCGAGCTCCCGGATGAGGTCGTAGAAACGCTCGCCCACGATGGTGAAGACCGTCACGGCGATGGTGAGGACGGTCGGGATGAGGACGTAGGTGACCAGGACGTGACCGATGTCGTCCCGCTGCACCAGCAGCCGCGCCGTGCCGACGACGGCGACGTAGGCGACGAGCCCGGCCACCGCCAGCTTCCGGTGCCGCCGAACCTCGCGCATGGCGAGCGAGCCCACCGCGCAGAACCCCCAGTAGGCGTTGGGGCTGCCGGTCACCAGGACCCCCAGTGGCCACACCGCTCCCGCCACGACCAGGCACGGCACCGCCACCCGCGCCAGGTCGTTGGCCGTCCACCGCTCGAAGGCCACCACGCCCGCCACGGCCCCCGGCGCCAGGACGACAAGGTGCCACCAGGTATCCGCGTCGGTGTAGACCAGGATCACCGCGGCGACCACGACCGGCGGTAGGGACGTGGCGAGGTTGAGCCGTCGCAGCCTTCCCTGCGTCGACTCGGTGAAGCGCGGCGATCTCGCGGTCACCACACCAGTATCGGGCAGCCAGGTGCCATGACCAGTGACACCACGTCACATGCGGTGATGACATGACGCCACTGACGGGTCGGTCGCGTCCGCGCTGTCATTGGTGCATGTCCACTACACCCGTCATCGAAGTCGAACGGCTGAACCTCACCTACGGCGACTTCCACGCCGTGAAGGATCTCTCCTTCGAGGTACGGCCCGGAGAGCTCTACGCACTGCTCGGCACCAACGGAGCCGGGAAGACCTCGACCCTGGAGGTCGTCGAGGGCCACCGGAAGCCGACCTCTGGCTCGGTACGCGTCTTCGGGCACAGGCCCGACGACCGCCGGGCGGTACGTCCCCGGATGGGCGTGATGCTCCAGGAGAGCGGATTCTCCCCGGACCTCACCGTCCGTGAGTCCGTCGGCCTGATTGGCCGGCTCACCCGGCGCGCCGACGATGTCGGTCGGGTGCTCGACGTGGTCGACCTCACCGGTCGCGCCGGACGCAAGGTGTCCCAGTTGTCCGGCGGGGAGAAGCGGCGGTTGGACTTCGCCACCGCGGTCTACGGCACCCCGGAGCTGATCTTCCTGGACGAGCCGACCACCGGCCTCGACATCCAGTCCCGCGACGCCGTCTGGGCGACCGTGGACCGGCTGCGGGAGAACGGTTCCACCATCGTGCTCACCACGCACTATTTGGAGGAGGCCCAGCAGCGTGCCGACCGGATCGGGCTCATGCACGAGGGCACCCTCCACCGCGAGGGCACTGTGTCCGAGCTGACCCGCACCCTCCCCGGCGTGATCCGCTTCTCTCTTGCCGCGCCGGTTCCGCCGCTACCGCTGCACGCGGCCGTCGACGCCGACGGGAAGGTCACTGTCGAATCCTTCGAACTGCAGAAGGACCTGCACCTCCTGCTCGGCTGGGCGCAGGACCACGCCGTGGAACTGCGCGACCTGGCGGCCGGACCGACCCGGCTCGACGACGTTTTCCGCGCCATCAACAGTTGATTTCGTTCTCCGAGAGGCCCATCACCGTGTTGTCCATCGCGTCCAGCGAACTGATCCAGATCTTCCGCAACAGGCTGGTGCTGATCACCAGCCTCATCATCCCGGCGGCGGTGTCCGCGTTTTTCGTCCGTCAGCACGAGACCTACGTCGCCATCGGGAGCCTCGGCTACATCGCCGCGATCGTGATGTTCACCGTGGCCGCGTTCGGGCTCTACGCCACGGCCGTCACCACCCTGGCCTCCCGGCGTCAGAATCTCTTCCTCAAGCGGCTGCGCTCCACCGCCGAAGGCGACGCCGGCATCCTCGCCGGCCTGCTGCTGCCCGTACTCCTGCTCACCGTGGTGCAGGTGACCGCGATGCTGACCGCCCTGGCCGTGGTCGCCGGTGGGCCGGACAACGTCGCCCTGCTGGTGGTGGCGGTTCTCGCGACCGTGGCCATGATGATCGGGTTGGCGCTGGCCACGGCCGGTCTGACGAACTCCCCCGAACACGCCCAGGTCACCACCCTGCCCGTTACCCTCGGTGTGATCGCCGTGGCCAGCTGGGTCGGCATCTCCGGCACCGAGAACCTCGCCTGGCTCAAGCGGCTGCTGCCCGGCGGAGCGGCCACCGAGTTGACGATGAACGCCTGGAACGGCGGCGTCGCCGTGATCGACTCCCTGCTCCTGCTCGCGCCCACGCTGGGCTGGGTCGTCATCGCCGTAGCCCTCGCCACCCGCCTCTTCCGCTGGGAGCCCCGCCGATGACCACCGAACCCCGGTCGGACGCCCCGACCCTCGTGGAAGACCTCCTACTGCTGCTGTTCCAGCCCAGGTCGGGGACCATCGCGGGTGAGAACACCCTCTTCTACGTCCTCGGCGGAGCCGTCCTCGCGGACCTCGCCCTCGGCGGTCACCTGACCACGTCGGGCCGGGGGCGGGTCAGCAGCGTGGCGGGTCACCCGCCGTCGGACGGCCTCCTGCGCCCGGCGTGGGACTACCTCGCCGAGAAACCCCGAGGGGTGCAGACGGCACTGGCCGCGATCGGTCCCCCGCTGCGGGGGCCGGTTCTGGAGCGGCTCATCGCGCGGGGCGACATCGACCAGAAGCCGCGTAAGGTGCTCGGCCTGTTCCGGACGACGGCCCTGCGCGACGGCCGGACCGAACGTCGGTCCCGCCTGCTCGCCGACGTTCGGCGGGTCCTCGTGGACGGCGCGGAGCCGCAAGCCCGGGTCGCCGCGCTCGCGGCGCTGCTCTCGGCGAGCGGAACACTCCCGCAGTTCCACCGCGAGATCCCGTGGACGTCACCGGTGATCAGCCGAGCCAAGGAACTCGAGCAGGGCAACTGGGGCGCCGACGCCGCGGGGGCAGCCGTGACCCGCACCGTGACGGCCACCGTCGTCAACAGCGCCATCGCGGCCATCACCGTGCTTCCTCGGGGCTAGAGTCTCGCCCGTCCGCAAAAGCCTGCACCTACGTGGGGGTCGGGCTGGAGCTACCGGGTCCAACGCTCATGCACCACCTGCCGGGCCTTGTTGCCACTTCCTTGCAATAAGGTGGTGGCACTCAAGGAAGCCAAGCAAGGGTGGACGACCGTGTTGGTTGAAGAAATCGGGAGCGGGCCCCATGGCGACCTGGCCAGGCTAGTGAGCGCATGGGTACGTGGTTGGGTCATCTCCCGGGCCGCGCCACCACCCGCTGAGGTACCCGGTGGATGGCGTGTCGACGTGGGACTCCACGCTCACCGCCTGCGGTACGTGCTACACGATCCCGATGAGCAGACCCTGACTTGGCTCGGCCGGCACCAGAACGCACCTGGAACCTGGATCAAGATCGCAGGAGATCCGACTTACTTGCGTGCTGCTCTCCCGCCCAAGTGGAAGCTTGCGGACACCGGCTACCTCATGACGACGACGTACCGGGGGGACTCCGACACAACTCCTGGATCGCCGTACACCGCACGGCTTCAGACCTCCGGCGATGTTGTCACCTCTATCGTTCTCGACCCCGAGGGGCAGGTCGCCGCGTCCGGCAGGCTCACGACTGCCGACGCGTTCGGGATCGTCGACCAGGTCGAAACCGCACCTGCGCACCGGCGCCGCGGACTGGGCAGCGTCGTCATGCGCTCGCTCGAGCCGCACGCCCTCCGACTTGGAGCGGACACCGGTGTCCTGGTCGCTACTGACGACGGTCGCCGCCTTTATCAAGCTCTCGGATGGACAGTTCGCACACCCGTCGCGGCCGCGTACATACCAGAGCCCAGAAGTGCCTGATCCCGTGCGCTCATCGGCTACTTGTTTCATTGGTCCGCGGCCGTGGCCCGGCCAGGCTTCGGACGAGGCCTGTTGTACAGTGCTGGCTCCCGCGCACACTGACGACCAGGCAAGACAAGGCCGCGCGTAAGACCATGAGCTCGTGGATCTACGTCGATGAGGGTGGGGCCGAATGACAAACAGCTGGTGGAGCGGCTTCCCTGTCGCAAGCGGTTCATCACTGGGCGAGCCCGTTCGGCCAGCCAGAGTTCAAGGTGCTGCTGCTGTGCGACCACGACAACGAGGCGGCGCTGTTGCGGCAGGAAATCGCCCCCGCAGTCCGTACACCCGGTAATACCGCCGCTGCTCGCGACACCGCCCGCCGTCCTGTTCAGGCGGATGAGCGGGATGTTTGCTCGGTCCGGACGGAGTGCGAGGCTGAACGCGTGGCTTCCCGATCGACGTACACGTTGATAGCCTCCGGCTGTCCGGCGGCTTGGTATGCACCTTGCGCGCATCGGTGTATGTGACGAACGGCGAAAGCGCGGTGCAGTGTCACCGAAGCGGGCTCTCCCTGCGGCAGGTCGACGAGATGCTCGCCCAGGTGCAGATTGTCGCCGGGCTTCTCGACTCGTACGCCCCGGACGCCTGCCAGGCCCTGAGCCGGCGCGACGCCCGCCGCCGGTGACGCCCGTATGAGCTTGGTGTCGGCGTTCGTACCGATCTGGATCCTTACCGCTGTCGGCTACACGGCCTGTCGTTGGGGCCTGCTGGGCGAGGCGGCGGCGTCGGTGCTCGGCCGGTTCGTGTTCCATCTTGCGATGCCGTCCGCCCTGTTCCTCGCCCTGTCCCGGATGCCGCTCTCCGGGTTCGCCGGCCGCTCGCTGCTCGCCTTTGGAGTGAGCACTGCCGCGGTCGTCGGGTTCGGGTGGGTCGGCGCGAGCTGGCTGTTCGGTCGCACGCCTGGCGAACGGCCGATCTGGGGCATGGCCGCCGGGTACGTAAACTCGGCGAACCTCGGCATCCCGATCGCAACGCAGGTCCTCGGCAACGTGTCATTCCTGGCGGAGGTGGTGCTGCTGCAACTGCTGGTGGTGACGCCCGTGATCCTGGTCGCCCTGGACCGGCACAGCGACCCGGCCGGACGGGTACGGGTCCGCCGTATCGCCTCCCTGCCGGTACGCAACCCTGTGATCCTGGCGTCGCTGCTCGGTGTCGCATGCTCGGCCGCCGGCCTGCGACTGCCGTCGACGGCCGACGCGTCGCTCACCCTGCTGTCGGGCGCCGCGGTGCCAGCCGCCCTCGTCGCGCTCGGCGCGTCACTGCACCGCACCGCGCCGTCGCGGGCAGAGCCAGCCGAGCTCGCCGAACTGGCCGTGATCACCGCGCTGAAGCTCGTCGCCCAACCGGTCATCGCGTACGCGGCCGGGCTTGCCTTGCACCTGTCCGCGCCGCAGTTGCTCGCCGTGGTGGTGTGCGCGGGCCTGCCGACAGCACAGAACACGTTCATCTACGCCCAGCAGTACGGCGTCGGCGAGGCGGTCGCCAACCGGGCGGTGGTGGTGACCACGACGCTGTCGCTGACCACCCTGGCCGCGGCGGCGACACTGCTCGGGTAGGTCCAACAGCTGACCCGGCCCTCTCGCTCACCGACCGGGAGCACTGGCTGGGGGAAAGGGAAGAGGGAACCGCCGACACCGCTGACTCGCGCCATGAGTACGAGAGCAAAGCCGAGCACCTCTGGTCCGGAACATCAGTGTGATCGAGACGCCCTCACGTCCCTGGCCCCTGGCCCTTTGACCAGGGCACCCTTCATGCGCCTCCGCCTACGCCGACACAGACGGCCCAGGGGAAGAAGGAATCTGAGCCAGAATCTTCCGTATGGGGTAAGGAACCGTGGTTGGAGCGACAAGTATGGGTGTGAGAACACCACCTGGACGATCGGCCCTGGATGCGCAGGGGTCGGCCGCAGACCGGCAGCGCCTAACTGAGTTGTTCTGCCGACATGGCGATGCGGTCTTCTCGTACGCCAGTGACCGACTGGGCAGCGAGGATGCGCGGGACCTCGTCAGCGAGGTGTACGCCGTGGCGTGGCGGCGCTTGTCGACCATCAAGGAAGGCCAGGAACGACCCTGGTTGTTCGGAGTCGCCCGACGCCTGGTGCTACAGCATCGGCGAAGCCGCGCGGGTCACGCAGCGTTGCAGGTGCGCCTGCAGTCCCAGGCCGACGAAATTGAGCACGGACCGTCCACTTGCCAGCGAGTCGACGTGATGGCGGCATTGGCGCAACTGCCAGAAACTGACCGCGAGGTGTTGCTGCTGCGGTACTGGTACGACCTCAACGGCAGAGAGTCGGCAAAGGTGCTGGGATGCACGACGACGACGTTCGCCGTGCGGCTACACCGGGCCCGTCGCCGTTTTGAGGACGCCTACGGACATCGGCAAGCAGAGCCGAGTTCGTCTCCGATCGGCGGTCTGACCGCGTACACGAAGGGGCTGGAGTGAAGCATTACGACGCAGCGACCGGGGACCTTGTCCGTCGCGCCCGACCCGACTCCCCGAACACGTTCACCACGAGCCCTCAGGGAGAGGCAGTGCTCGCTCGCGTCCTCGAATTGCCGCGGCAGCCTGAGAGGTCGTTGCGGAAGAAGCGGTTGCAATTCGTCGGAGCGGTCGCGGCTGGGGTTCTGGTTGCTGGTGGTGCGACCGCCGCGATCGGTGGATATCACGCGCCGGTGGCGCCGCCTGAGGCAATTCCTGCAAATGACCAGGCTTTCGTCTGCGCCACGGCTGGGATGCACCGGATGGGGGAAACAGGAGCTAACGCTGGCGAGGGTCCGGTCGATGCATGCAAGAGGTCGTGGAAGCGGATCTTCAGTGTCCCGGCCCCGGACCACATGTATGCCTGCGTGCAACGTATCGAGCCGATCTCTTCCCCACCAGGCACCGACTCCCCCTCACTCTCCCCCTCCCCCTCTCCTGAGGCGAGGTGGGGAAAGCTTATCTACGTTATCGATGGCGACCAGTTCAAGAACGCAGCCGAGACGTGCGGGTCGGTCAAGATGTTCGTTGCGCCGGAACGGGAATGAGCGGACGTGCCGGGTGACCGCACGTGCGGTCCTCGGCATCGTGCTCGGACTGATCTTCGGCTGGGCCGCCGCCGTGCGCCATCCTCAGGTCACCAGGCCGCTGCGGTAGGCGTGGACGACTGCCTGCACGCGGTCGCGCAGGCCGAGCTTGGCCAGGATGCGTGACACGTACGTCTTGACGGTCTCCTGGCTGATCACCAGCGTCGCCGCGATCTCGCCGTTCGACAGGCCGTTGGCGATGAGGCGCAGCACCTCGAGCTCGCGCGGCGTCAGCGCGGACTCAGGGTTCGCGCTCTCTGGGGGCCGGATCCGGGCCGCGTACCGGCCGACGAGCTGCCTGGTCACCTCGGGTGCCAGCAGTGCGGACCCGGCCGCGACGGTGCGGATGCCGTTCAGCAGCTGCGCGGTCGGGGCATCCTTGAGCAGGAATCCGCTGGCCCCGGCGCGCAGCGCCTCGTAGACGTACTCGTCGAGGTTGAACGTCGTCACCACGAGCACCTTGACGGGACGCGCCACCCCGGCGCCGGCGATCAGGCGGGTCGCCTGGATGCCGTCGAGCACCGGCATCCGGACGTCCATCACCACGACGTCCGGGTTCAGTCGGCCCGAAAGGTCGACGGCGGCCTGCCCGTCCGCGCACTCGCCGACCACCTCGAGGTCGGGCTGGGCGTCGATGATTGTCGCGAAACCGGTGCGGATCAGCGGCTGGTCGTCGCACACCAGGACCCGGAGCGGCGCACTCACGCCCGGCTCCCGGTAGGGATGCGCGCACGGACGACGAACCCGCCGTCCGCCCGCCGGTCCGCGCTGAACTCGCCCCCGAGGGCGTCCACCCGTTCACGGAGCCCGACGAGCCCCCGGCCGCTCCCCCCGGCAGGGCGCTGTCGGGCGCCAGCGGGTTCAGGGCTCACGCCCGCCGTACTGACCTCCACGGTGATCTCCCTGTCGTCGTAGCGCACGCGCACCGCAGTCGGGCTGCCGTGTGCGTGCTTGAGGGCGTTCGTCAGAGCCTCCTGCACCACCCGGTGGGCGACCAGCTCGGCGCTCCCGGCCGATTCCGACGGCGTGCCCTCCTCGGTGAGCTCCACCGGCTGCCCGGCCTGGCGGGTCTGCTCGACGAGCGTGCGCAGTTCCCGGAGCGATGGTGTCCGGGCAGCGGTGTCGTGGCCCGGGTCGAGCAAGTCCAGGAGATGACGTAGGTCGCCGATCGCCCGGCGGCCCGTGTCGGTGACCGCGTTCAGGGTCTTGTCGAGACGGTCGGGCGCGCCCGTCAGGTACCTGGCAGCCTCTGCCTGCACGACCATCGCCGTCACATGGTGGGTCACCACGTCGTGCAGCTCGCGGGCGATCCGCGTGCGTTCCGCGGTGCGGGTCTCTTCGGCGACCCGGAGGCGCCGTTCGGCCTCGGCTGCCCGGATGGCGCGCAGCCAGGAGCCCACGGCCCACACGAGGACCAGCGCCACGTAGAACGTCAGGTACCCGTCCGCCCGCTCGGCCCCGCCGACCAGGTCGAGCGCGACCGCCAGCACCACGTAGGCACCCGAGAGGAGGATCGCGACGGTGCGGCGACGGCGTTCCAGGTAGGCACCCGCGCTCAGCAACGCGATAGTGAGCCCGGCGCCCGCCAACGTGTGGTAACCCCGGAGCTGATCGAGGGCGAAGCCGAGGAACACCAGGACAAGGCAGGCGGCCGGCCACCGCCGACGAACGGCGAGCGGGAAGCACTGGAGGACGATCGCGACGACGGCCAGCGCGTCGAAGGGATGGGTCGGCAGCGCGCCGATCTCTGTCCCAAGCCCGTGGAACGCCGGCACGAACGATGCGATCGCCAGCACCAACGCGAGCGGCAGGTCCCGGACCGTGACGTCGAGCTGACGCCACCGGTCCAGGACCCGCCGGAGATCGGTCACCGAGTGAGCCTAGCGGCCACGTCCGCCCGGGCCGGGCGACGGACGGGGACCACGTGACCACGCCGGTAGGCCAGCCACATGAACGTGCCGGTGGCCAGCACGCCGAGCACCACCGCGTAGACACTGGCCTCCGGTCCGAAGTCGCCGCCCGTGACCAGCGCGGGACCCGAGATCGTCGCGTCCAGCAGGCCCTGCGCGGTGTTGCTGCCGGACACCTCGGTGCTGAAGATGGCGCTCGCGGCGATGTTCCAGCCGAAGTGCAGACCGATCGGCACCCACAGCTTGCGGGTGGCGATGTACGCGGCGGTCAGCATCCCGCCTGCCTCGATGGCGATAGCGATGGCACCCAACAGGGTGGCGTTCGCGTTGGCCAGGTGGATCAGGCCGAACAGCGAGCCGGTCAGCGCGAGCGCGACCCAGGTTCCGGTCCAGCGCTCGATGTTCCGGAACAGGACACCGCGGAAGACCAGCTCCTCGGCCACAGCGGCACCCGCCATGATCCCGAGCAGGCTGACGGCGCTCGCCGGCGCGCCCAGGCCGTTGATCGTGTAGTCACCGAAGAAGGCGATGTTCGTGAGCACTGCCCCGAACAGCGCGATGCCGAGCAGCGCGCCCCAGCCGATTCCGGCACCTGCTCCCTTCAGCGAGACCTCGACGGGGGCGCGGTGCTCGGTTCGCCGCACCACCCAGCCGTAGACCAGGACCCCGACGACGGCCGTCAGCAGGCCGGCGACGAGCGCCAGCCAGGGGGTGTCCTTCACCGCTGCCGTGCCCAGATTGCCGAGGATCCAGACCGCCGCAACCGCCAAGAGTTGCCATACCAGACGCACGATGATGACTCCTTGAGAAGCCGCGGCGGGAGCGTCGCGGGCTACCCCGAACGCTATGGATTTGCCCGCCCGAAGTAATCACCGCACGGTGGACATTCGCAGGTAGCTCGCACGGGGGACAGACTGTGCTGCACCGGGCAGCCCCGCCCGAACGTCAGCAGACGTCCTGGCTCGGCCTCGACGACGAGCAGTTCGCTGTTGTCGGTCGAACTGATCAACCGTGCCCTGCGGCGGCACCGCTTGCCAGTTGCCACATTTCATCGTTCCCGCACTCTGCGGTGATCTCGGCCGTCGCGTGAGCCGCGGCGAGGAAGTCGTTGACCAGCGGCGAGGTGCGCGATGCCGCCACCGCGAGGCACACCTGGTCGGGCGCCAGATCCGTGACGGGTACGTAGCTGACTACCGGGTGCGAGTAGAACACGGCTGCCGAACGGGCCAGGAACGAGATGCCCCGGCCGGCCGCGACATGTTCGAGCGTCTCGTCCACCCCGCGCACCAGGTATCCGGCGTTGGGGTGCGGGCGCTTGGTGGGCTGTGTGCTTGGGTCGGGATGCCAGAGCAGCGGCTCGCCGGCCAGGTCGGCCTCGGTGATCTGTGCCTTGCCGGCGAATCGGTGGCCGGCGGGCAGCACCGCCACCCGCGGCTCGGTGTACAGCAGGGTGACGCGCAGGCCGGTCTCGTCGATGGGCAGCCGCACATAGCCGACGTCGATGCGGCCGTCAAGCAGCATCGCGGCCTGGTCGTCGGACTCGATCCGCTGCACGTCCACGATCACGTCCGGGTGCCGGATGGCGAACTCCCGCACCGCCGCGGTGGCCGTGATGCCCGCGCGGAAGCCGACCATCAGTCGCTGGCTGCCAAGCGCGGCTTCGGTCACCCGGCGGCGGACCGCATCCGCGGAGGCCAGCAGCGGGCCGGCGTCGGTCAGCAACTGCCTGCCGGAGTCGGTCAGTTCCACGCCGTGGCTGTCCCTGATCAGCAGCGCGGTGCCGAGATCGTGTTCCAGCGCGCGGATCTGCCGGCTGAGCACCGGCTGCGCGATGTGTAGGTCATCGGCGGCGCGGCCGAAGTGCAGCCGGTCGGCGACGGCGACGAAGTAGCGCAACTTGCGCAGGTCCAGATCCATGGAGCCTCCCGGTCCGGCGATGCCTCCAGGGTATCGCAATCGCTGAAATAGGTCTTGGACACCTCGCTCAGGCCAGTGGCATGCTCAATAGGCACCTGATGGACCGGAGCGAATTAGGCACAAGAATTCGACATCGATATTTCGTAACAGGTCCCCAGAATTGGAATTAGCACGTACTGAGTTGGTCCAGGCCCGTCTCGTCATTTGATGGCATCGACGACACATCCGCTAACAACAGCGGGGTGGGCGGCGCTCTGTCCAGACATTCGATTCCAGAAAGCAGGCACTCCATGAGCAGCATCAGCATTATCGGCCTGGGGGGTATGGGCCGCGCCATTGCCGCCCGCGCGGTCGAGGGCGGCCACGCCGTCGAGGTCATCGGTCGCGACGCGGCCAAGGCCAGGGACCTGGCCGCCGCGCTCGGCGGCGGCGCCACGGCCGGGACGTTCGGCGCCGTCCCCGCCGGCGACATCGTCATCCTTGCCGTGCCGAACACCAGCGCCGTGCCGGTCGTTGCCCAGTACGGGGACATGCTGGCCGGCAAGGTCATCATCGACATCACCAACCCCATGAAGGCCGACGCCACCGGGCTGACCACCTCAGACGGCACCTCCGCCGCGCAGGAGATCGCCAAGGCCGCGCCGGCCAGCGCGCACGTCGTGAAGGCGTTCAACACCGTCTTCGGCCACGTCCTGGCCCAAGGCCGCCCACTGGACGTGCTCTTCGCCGGCGACGATGCGCGGGCCAAGGCGAGCGTGTCGGCGTTCATCGAGAGCCTCGGGTTGCGCCCCCTGGATGCCGGCGGCCTGGAGATGGCGCACTGGCTGGAAGGGACGGGCCTGCTAATGGTCAACCTGGCCCGCCACGGCGTGGGGGACTTCAACTTCTCCCTCGGCGTCAGCAATCTCGGCTGATCAACACCCGCACCACCACTTCTCGCGTCACATCACTCACAACGGAGCAGCAGGATGCGCGTTTTCGTCACTGGCGGGACCGGCCATTCCGGTTCGTACATCGTCCCCGAGCTCATCGCCGCTGGGCACGAGGTAACCGGCCTGGCCCGGTCGGACAATGCCGCGGCGGCGCTGTCCGCGCTCGGCGCGAAGGTGCGTCGCGGCGACCTCGGGGATCTCGACGGGCTCAAGGAGGCGGTTGGGGACTCCGACGGCGTGATCCACGTTGCGCACCGGCAGGACCTGCTCTTCTCCGGCGGAATCCACGCCGTGGCCGCCGCGGAGGTCCCGATCATGCTCGCCTATGGTGAGGCACTGGCGGGAACCGGGAAGCCGCTGGTCGCGGCGGGGAGCATCGGCTCGCCCGGGCAGGGATTCCTGGGCCGGACGGCTACCGAGGAGGACCCGGCCCTTCCCAGTGGCGATGAGCACAAGGGCACTCTGCGGGCTCGTAACGTGGTGGAATCCACCGTAATCGGCCTCGCCGAGCGGGGCGTACGGTCTTCGGTCGTGCGGATCGCCAACATCGCGCACGGCACCACCGATCGTGCCGGCTTCCTCCCGACGCTGATCGCGCTCGCGAAGGAGAAGGGCTTCATCGGTTACCCCGGGGACGGCGCGAACCTGTGGAATGCCGTGCACATCCGCGATGTCGCCTCCTTGTTCCGCCTGGCGCTGGAGAAGGGCCCGGCCGGCAGATACTGGCACGCGGTCGACGACGGGGGCATCCCGTTCCGCGAGATCGCTGAGGCCATCGGCGACCGTCTGGGCCTGCCCGCCGTGAGCGTTCCCGTGGACGAACTGGTGCTGCCGGGATACTTCGGGTTCCTCGCGAACATCGTCACGCAGAGCTACCCGGCGTCCAACCTCGTCACCCGCCGGACCCTCGGCTGGGAACCCGCTCAGCCCCGCCTGCTCGCCGATCTGGACAACGGCCACTACTTCCCCGCCAGCTGACGGCAAGGACCCGGGTCTCAACGAGTAGGTACATGACGAGGAGGCGGCTCAGAATATGACGACTGTGGGATTCATCGGCAGCGGCGCCATCGGCAGCACCATCGCCCGACTCGCCGTCGAGGCCGGGCATCAGGTCGTGCTCAGCAACTCACGCGGTCCCGAAACGCTCGCGGACACGGTCGCGGGCGTCCGCGGCGACCAGCGGGGAAGCCGCGGCAGCTGGTGACATCGTCGTGATCACGGTGCCGGTCAAGGCCTTCGCCCACCTGCCCGCCGCGCCACTGGCCAGGAAGACGGGGGTACAGCGTGCTGGACGTGATCGGGCCGTCATTGGCCTTCCATCGGAACGGGAGCAGACCTGGTAGTTCCGCGGTCATCGCTGGGCTGCCGAGGAGATGACGCGGGGATGGCGTTGTCGATGAGGACGGCGGCGATGGCGGCGGCGGTGGGGAAGGCGTCGGCGTTGAGAACCCGGGTCCGGGCCGCGGCGCCGTCGATGAGCAGCGCGAGCTGCTCGCCGAGCTGTTCAGGGTTGGCGGCGCCGGCTTCCCGGGCGGTGTCGGCGAGCCGCGCGGCGACGGCTTCCTTGTAGGCGCGCGCGTACTGGGATGCGGCGTGCTGAGGGTCGTGGAGTTCGACGGCGGCGCCGATGTAGGGGCACAGGGGGGTGGTGGGAGGGACGTCGAAGGCGGCGAGGAGCCGCTCGCGGGGCGTGAGGTCGGTGCGGTCGAACACGCCGGACAGGACGGAGGGGTCGAACCGGCGCAGGTACTCGGCGACGAGTTCGTCCTTGCCGGTGAAGTGCTGGTAGGCCGTGCGCTTGGACACCTGGGCCGCCGCGCAGAGCTGGTCCATGCCGGTGCGGTTGATGCCCTGCTCGCGGAACAGCTGCTGGGACGCGCTGAGGATGCGCTCGCGGGCACCCCGGCCGCGGCGGCGACCCTGGGGGCCCTTCTCCAGTTCCGTCATGGGTCCATCGTACCCCAGCTGGGTAACGACCGGTGTACATAGGTTGCGCCCCGGCCGCCCACCCGATACCGTAAGCACACAGAGCGGTGTACATAACGTCGTCGCCTCAGGTGCGCACGGCATCACCAACCCAAAGGAGCGATCATGGGAAAGCTTGACGGCAAGGTAGCGGTCATCACTGGCGGCACCACCGGCATGGCGCTGGCCGGCGCGAAACTGTTCGTCGACGAGGGAGCGCACGTCTTCATCACCGGCCGCCGCCAGGACGCCCTGGACGAGGCCGTGAGGCAGATCGGCCGCAACGTCACCGGCGTCCAGGGCGACGCCGCCAACCTGGACGACCTGGACCGCCTGTACGACACCGTCAAGCGGGAGAAGGGCAGCCTCGACGTCCTGTGGGCCAGCGCCGGCGGCGGCGAGCCCGCCCCGCTCGGCGAGATCACCGAGGCCCAGTTCGACACCTGGTTCGGGCTCAACGCCCGGGGCACCCTGTTCACCGTCCAGAAGGCCCTCCCGCTCTTCAACGACGGCGGCTCCATCCTCATGACCGGCTCCAACGCCTCCCTCGGCGCCTTTCCCGGCTGGAGCCTCTACGCCGGCAGCAAAGCCGTCCAGCAGGCCTGGGCCCGCGTCTGGCTCAACGAACTGCGCGACCGCAAGATCCGGGTCAACGTCCTGACCCCCGGCCAGGTCGCCACCGCCAAGCAGGAAGAACTGTTCGACGAGGCAACCAAGGCCGCATTCGAGTCCCTCATCCCCCGCGGCCACATGGGCCGCCCCGAAGAAATCGCCACCGTCGCCCTGTTCCTCGCCTCCGACGACTCCAGCTACATCAACGGCCTGGAACTGGTCGCCGACGGCGGCACCACCGCCATCTGAACCACGACAGAGCGATACCTCGAGAACAGGAAGAGAGCAGACCTCATGAGCAGCATCACCCTCATCGGTACGGGGAACATGGCCCGCACCATCGGCACGCTCGCGGTGGCGGGCGGCAACACCGTCGAGGTCATGGGACGCGATCAGTCCAAGGTCGATGACCTGGCCAAGGCTCTGGGCGGCGGCGCCACGACGGGAAAGTGGGGCGCTGTCCCGGCCGGGGACATCGTCATCACGGCCCTGTTGTACGACGGTGTCGTTCCGGTCGTCGCCGAGTACGGAGACGCCCTCGCGGGCAAGGTCATCGTCGACATCAGCAACCCCTTCAACGCCACGTTCGACGGACTGGCCCACAGCGAGCAGACCTCGATCGCGCAGGAAGTTGCCAAGGTGGCCCCGACCAGCGCCAGCGTGGTGAAGGCATTCAACACCATCTTCCGTAATGTCCTGGAGAAGGGCCGACCCAACGTCTTCATCGCTGGTGACAACGCGCAGGCAAAGGCGGGCGTGGCGGCGTTCATCGAGAGCCTCGGGCTGCGCCCGCTGGACGTCGGCGGCCTGAAAATGGCGCACTGGCTGGAAGGAATGGGCGTGGTCACGGTGGGCCTCGCCGGCAACGGGGTCGGCCACTGGGACTTCGCCCTCGGCGTCAACGAATTCACCGGCTGAGCCCCGGGGCCGAGCAGTCGGTGAACAGGAAGCCGTACGCCCTGACAATGGTTGCTGGAGCACCGACTCGCTGATGTCGGATACCAAGGGATGCTTCTATAACTGTCAAGTGGTGCTGGTAGCTGGTTGGGCGCTGTTGCTCGATTGACCCGCGTTGTATTCGATCAGTGATCGCCGAACATCGACCGGCTCGTGGGACAGGTTGTCAGGCGGTCGCTCGTGCGTAGCGCTCGGCGAGCCGGCGCAGGTGCGTGCGGAGTTCGGGCGGCCCGGTGACGTCGAAGTCTTCGCTGAGCAGGCCCAGGTAGACGCCGAGGGTCTCGACCGTGTCCGCACCGGTGTGCAGGACACAAGTGTGATCGTCGATCCGTTCGACCGTGCCGACCGCCGGGCTGATCCGGTCGGCGACGACCTCGGCGGGCGCGTGCACGGTGACCTGTGCCCGGTATCGCCAGGCGGCGGCGGACACCCGGCGCGACACGTACGCAGCGACGTCCTCGTCGGGCAGGTCGCGCGGTACGAAGCGAGGTCCCGTCGGGGTCCGCGGTTGCATCCGGTCGACGCGAAAGGTCCGCCAGTCGCGCCGGTCGACGTCCCACGCCAGTAGGTACCAGCGGCGAGCCCAGTTGACTAACCGGTACGGCTCGACGGTGCGCAGCATCGCCGTACCGGCGTGATCGTGGTAGTCGAAGCGGAGCCGTTCCGAGTCGCGGCAGACCGCGGCCAGGGTGGTCAGGACCGACGGGTCGACGGTTGGGCCGGGGTCGTTGCGGGGGACCGAAACGGTATAGGTCTGCAGGGTCTTGACCCGGCGCCGCAGTCGGGACGGCAACACCTGCTCCAGCTTCGTCAGCGCCCGCAGGGACGCTTCCTCGATTCCGGCGATGGCGCCGCCGGTCGCCGTGCGCAGGCCGACCGTCACGGCGACCGCTTCCTCGTCGTCGAGCAGCAACGGCGGCAGGGCCGCGCCGGCGCCGAGGCGGTAGCCGCCAACGGCGCCGCGCGTGGCCAGGACCGGGTAGCCGAGGCTGCGCAGCCGTTCCACGTCGGTCCGCACGGTCCGCCCGCTCACCCCGAGGCGTTCGGCGAGTTCGGCGCCGGTCCAGTCACGTGGGGTCTGCAGGAGGGAGAGCAGCCGCAGCAGGCGGGCGGAGGTTTCCAACATTCCTCAAGGATCGCAGATAATTAGGAGCAATCTCTTCCTAATAACCTGGCAGAGTCGATGACATGACCGAGATCCGCGAATTCCGCATCGCATCCGGCAGGCCGACCTGGACGACCTCACCGAGCGGCTCGCCCGGGTCCGCTGGACCAACGAGCTGCCCGACGCGGTACGGCGCGCACGGCAACGACGCCGGCTCGCTCATCTCGCCCGAAGTGGGCCGCCGCGATCCCGAGCACGTCATCGGCGTACACGTCACCCAGCTCTTCGCATTCCCGTCCGGCGACCCGGCCGAGCTGGCCGGACTCTCGGAGGCGGACCAGCAGAAGGTCCAGTTCCGGCAGCGGTGGCTGGACCATGGCGGCACGTACGACAAACTGCGGTCCACCGCGCCGCAGGCCCTCGCCGACTCCCGGTCGGCCAACTCGGCTGGCATGCGCAACTGCTCGGCCTGAACCTCGACCCGGACTACGTGCTGACCAACTACGAGGACTTCCATGCGGCTGACGAGCCGACCGAGCCGACGACCGTGCCGCTCGGGTTGGCCAACTTCGCCTGGGACTTCCCGTCGATCCGCCCGTTCGCCGATAGGGACCACAAGAACATCGTGTCCTGGCACGTGTACGACAAGGGCAACCACTTCGCCGCGCACGACGCCCCCGACCTGCTGGTGCGCGACATCCGTGGCTTCTTCCGCCAACTCCACCGACCCACACCCAGCAGGTACGCGCGGCGGGCGCCCGCCGCGCGTACCCCTGATCTCAACCCTTCGGGAAGGCCACCCGTGCAGACCCTGACCCGCCGCGCCCTCAACCGCGCCACCCTCGAGCGGCAGCTGCTCCTGCGCCGCGCCGACCTCACCCCGCTGCAGGCCATCGAACACCTCGTCGGCCTGCAAGCCCAGACCCCGCACACCTGGTACGTGGGGCTGTGGACCCGGCTCACCGAGTGCCGACCCGAGGACATCGGCGCGCTGCTCACCCAGAGACGGGTGGTGCGGATCGCGCTCATGCGCTCGACGATCCATCTCGTCAGCGCGTCCGACGCGCTGGCGCTACGCCCGCTCGTGCAGCCGGCGCTGGACCGCGACCTGTTCACCAACCAAACACACGGCCGGTCCATGCGCGGACTGGACACCGCAGACCTCGTCGAGGCAGGCCGGGAACTCCTCGACGAGCAGCCGCGCACCCCGGGCGAACTGGGCCGGTTGCTGGCCCAGCGGTGGCCAGACCGGAACCCAGCGAGCCTCGCCTACGCGGTGCGCAACCTGCTGCCGGTCGTGCAAACCCCGCCGCGCGGCGTATGGGGCGCCAGTGGCCAGACCGTCCACGCGCCGCTCGAATCGTGGGTCGGCGCGCCGCTGCGCACCGACCAGCCGATCGATCAGATGCTCCTGCGATACCTGGCCGCGTTCGGCCCGGCGACCGTACGCGACGCGCAGACCTGGTGCGGTCTCACCCGGCTGGCGGAGGTACTCGACCGGCTCCGGCCCCGCCTGGCCACGTTCCGCGACGAGAACGGCCGCGAACTGTTCGACCTACCCGACGCACCCCGACCCGACCCCCAGGTCAGCGCGCCTGCCCGGTACCTGTACGACTTCGACAACCTGCTGCTGTCCCACCACGACCGTACGAGGGTGGTCACCGACGGCCTCCGCCGGCAGAACTTCGTCCCGCATGGTTCCGTTCCCCGCCTGGTACTCCTCGACGGTTTCACCGCAGCAACCTGGACGTTCGCCACGGTACGAGGCGCGGCGACCCTGACCGTGCACCCGTTCGAACCACTGTCCGCGGCCGACAGCGAGGCATTGACCACCGAGGGCAGCAAGCTGCTGGAACTGCTCGCCCCCAAAGCGTCACACGAAATCCGTCTCACCGCATCGACCTGAGGACCTTCCCGCCCTCGATGTCGGCGAATCAAGCTTTCCCGAACTCCGGCCAAAGGGTTGCAAGTGGGACCGACGTCAGCTGCTCCGAAGCAGATCCCACCGGCTGCCCGCGATGTCGAGGAAGAGTCGAGCGATGACGCCCGCGCGGATCAGCGATGATTTCCCCACTCCCGACGGACCGACGATAGCGACGATCCGCGTCGCTGCCGCCGACCCCGGGCGCTCCAGCCGGTGCAGCACGTCTCTTGCCTCGCGGTCGTGTTGGCGATTGGGCCTGGCCCGATCGTCGTCGCGCAGAGGTCATAGCGTCCGCAGCCATCCGACACCATCGAGGCTGAAGATCAAGTTAGTGGTGCGGCAACGGCAGCGCGTACCCGGTCTCCTCCGCCAGCCGTGCCGCGCGGTCGTCGAGCCGCAGCGCCTCGGCCGCGTCCCCGGCCTCCTCTGCGGCACGGGCGAGGATGCGGGAAACCCGGATCTCGATCGGCTGGTAGCCCGAGCGGGCCGCTAGGGCCAATGCCGCCCGGCCGTGCCGGCCTGCGGCAACCGGATCATCCGCAGCCAACGCTGCTGCGGCGAGGCCGGTCAGGGCCGTCGCCTCGCCCCAGCAGAAGCGGGTACGCCGCGCCAGATCGAGCGCCCGGCCGTGCTGCTCGGCCGCCTCGCTCAGGTGTCCCAGCGCCAGCAGCACCCGTCCCAGCGCGTCCACCGCCCACGCCTCGGTGCCTTCGTCGCCGATCTCCCGGGTCAGCGTCACCGCCCGCTCGGCGTCGGCGAGAGCCTTCTCTGCCCGACCGGTGTCACACCAGAGCAGCGCCCGACCGGCGAGAGCGGTCGCCTCGCCGTAGCGGTAGCCGAGATCCTGGTTGGCGACGAGTGCACGGGCATAGAGGTCATCGGCGCCGGTGTGGTCGCCCCGGTCCCGGCGCACGTTCGCCAGGTCCACCAGGAGCACGGCCACGTTGTAATGCGCTCCAGCGCGCTCACCCCGTTCGAGGGCCGCCGAGAAGTGCGCGTCGGACTCCACGAAGGCGCCGAGCTGCCAGTACGAGAACCCGAGGTTGGCCAGTGACATCGCTTCGCCGCCGTCGTTGCCTGACTGACGGCTGAGCGCCAGTGAGAGGCGGGCGCAGTGGATCGCCGCTCGCGGGTCACCCAGGCGCTGGTGGACCGCGCTGAGGTTGTTGAGGATGCCGTTACGACCCTCCTCCCAGTCGTCCACATCTGTGCAGAGCAGTCCGTCGAGCAGATGCTGGCGTGCCTCCTCGTACCGGCCGCTGTTGACCTGTGCGAGCGCGATGCTCTGGTGCATCGCGGCCTGGGCCTGGGCGTCGTTCTCGGCCTGGGCCGCGGCGAGCGCCGCCATCGCCGTGGTCAGCCACTCCTCACGGCGACCCCGCTGGTGGAAGTAGGCGCGCATCGCGTCGGTGAGGTTCCAGGCGAACCGTCGGGGTCCGTGCAAGGCGGTCTGCTCCACCGCTGCGGTGAGGTTTGCCGACTCGGCGTCGAGCCAGGCTAGGGCCGCATCGGTGTGGGTGAACGGGTCCGTGCCCGGCGGGCGTGGCAACCGCACGAAGTGCGGAATGACCCGGCGGCCCGCAGCGTCCGCCATGCCCAGGTAGTGGTCGAACAACCGCTGCCGGGTCGCCTCCCGGGTCGCCTCGGCCTCCTCCTCGGTGACCCGGTCCACGGCATAGCGACGCAGCAGGTCGTGGAAGCGGTAGCGATCTCCAGGGTCCCGTTCCAACAGGTGCGCCGCGGCCAGCGCGCGCAGCCGTTGGGTGGCGGTGGCCGCCGGCACGCCCGCGAGCGCACCCGCCGGACCGGCGGTGATGCTGGGCCCAGGCACCAGGCTGAGCCGACGGAACATCTCCCGCAGCGAGGCCGGTAACGCTCGGTACGACAGGGAGAAGGCCTTCGTCACGGCGCCCTCCTCGACGCCGTCGACGGTGAGCCCGCCCAGCAGATCCCCGTCGGTCAGCTCCCGGACCAGCCCGGCGATGTCCGGTCCGCCCGGCGTCTGGACGTTCGCCGCGGCAATGCGCAGTGCCAGGGGCAGGTAACCGCAGAGCCGGGCCAGCTCGGCCGCCGCGGTCGCCTCGCTCTGTACGACCGAATCGCCGAGCAGCGTTGCCAGCAGGCGTACGGACGCCACTGGCGTAAGCACCTCCAGCGGGAGCGACCGCGCCCCGGCTCGCACCACCAACTCGCCGAGGCGGTGCCGACTGGTGACCAGGACCGTGCCTGAGGACGGGAGTAGCGGCAGCAACTGGCCGACGTCGCGGGCGTTGTCCAGGACCAGCAGCACGTCTCGGTCGGCCAACAGCGAGCGGAACAGTGCCGCACGGGCGTCCACGTCGTGCGGCACCGCTCTCGGGTCGACCCCGAGCGCCGTCAGCAGTTTGGTAAGCGCCGCTTGCGGCGGCACCGGCTCCCGGTCGGCGTCGAAGCCCCGCAGGTCCAGGTACAGCTGCCCGTCGGGAAACGCCGCGCTGACCTGGTGCGCCCAGTACAGCGCGAGAGCTGTCTTGCCCACCCCGGCGGTGCCGCTGACCACCCAAATCCGGGTGCCGTCGGCTGGTTCGGTCAGCCCGGCGTTGAGCCGGGCCAACTCCAGATCCCGGCCGGCGAGGTGCGGGATGTGGTGGGGCAGCCCGTCAGGGCGAACCGGCGCGGAGCCCGCTCCCCCGCCTGGTCGGGCGGCTTCAGCGGACAACTCCAGGGTCGGGTCAGCACGGAGGATCAGTGCCTCAAGCGTGCGCAGGGCCGGCGCCGGGTCGAGGCCCTGCCTGTCAGCGAGTTGATCGCGGACCTGCCGATAGGTGGCCAGCGCGTGCCCTGCGCGGCCCTCCCGATAGAGGGCGAGCATGAGCTGCCCCACCAACCGCTGCCGGCCGGGATGCCCGGCCACCGGGTCGATCAACTCGTCGACGACCTGGCGGGAACGGCCCTGCCGCAGCAGCACATCGGCCCGATCCTCCACTGCCGCCCAGCGGGCCTCGCACAGGCGCGCGCAGAGCCGATGGCGCACCTGCTCGTCGGCCACGTCGGCGAGCGGTTCGCCGCGCCACAGAGCCAACGCCTGGTCGAACAGGTCCACCGCGGTGTCGTCGTCGGCGGTACGGGCCTGCGCGACCAGTGCGGCGAACTGGTGCGCGTCGACCGCGAGTGGATCGATCCGTAGCAGGTAGCCGGGCTCGCGGCCGATCAACTCCACCGGCGCCCCGGCCTGCCGTAGCGCGGCGCGCAGTCGCGAGATCAACGCCTGGACGGTGCCTCGGGCGCTGCGTGGCGGTTCCTGACCCCACACCAGGTCGATCAGCCGGTCCACCGACACCAGTCGATCGGGCTCGAGCAGCAGCACCGCGAGGACCAGTCGGGGCTGACGCCCGCCGAGGTCGATCCGAGCGCCCTGCGCCCACGCCTCGACCGCGCCCAACACCCGGAACTCCATCGACCTGCCCCCTCTCCGCGAGTATGCCGGCCCCCCTGTGGTGGTCTGCAAGCCGTTTGCAAAGCTCCTGCATCCGCGGTTGCGGATCATTACGCCTACCCCAACCGACGGTCAAACGAGCCGTCCGGTTTAGACGTGCGGTCGATACCAGCCGCGCTCACCTCGAACGGGGACGGCGAATACCTGAACTCACGCGGTCGCCAACCCGCGGCGACCAACCGGTCCACGGGAAGGAATTTCGTGCTCTTGCGTCATCACACGATCCGCGCCGGCTCGCTCGCGTTGGCGATGACTTTGGCTCTCACCGGCTGTGGTTTCGACAGGACCGACCAAACAGAGGGTGCCACCAAGGATTCGAAGGACACGATCGGCGCCGCGCCGGGTCAGCCAGAGCCGATCGGCGCCGCCATCGCGAGTCGTGACATTCAGATCAGCGAAGGTGGCAACCTCTTTTCGGTCAAGGTGGACTTGTACCAGCTGCGGCGAGACAACGGGTTCGTCAATCTCAGCATCCGATTGACCTGCACGGATGCCGTGGGCAGCCCGAACCGCTGGCAGATCGGGAGCGCCTTTCAAGGTGACACCATCTCGTTGGCCTTCTCGGGTGCGACGCTTATCGACCGAAAGAACCGCAAGCGGCACCTGGTGGCCCGGACGGGCGAACCGGACGCGAAACCCGGTCAGGTGAAGTACCTCGCTTCGTCCGACCTCCAGTCGGTATTCGTTCAGGCCGGTCAGTCGGTGGACCTGTACGCCATGTTCGGCGCCCCGCCGGATGATGTCACCGCCGTCGATGTTGTCGTTCCCCGCGTTCCGGTCTTCGAGAATGTCCCGCTCGGTTAGCCGGCAGGTGGCGCCGGTGGCGATCGTACTGGCCCTCCTGCTGGTCAGTGATCCGGCAGCCGCCTGGTCCGCGCCGACGTCCCCGGACGCGGTCCTGCCCGGACCATCGCGTGAAATCGGCGATCCGGTGAGCAGCCCGATCCTCGACATTCAGGCGCCGATCGAGGACGTCTTTCTACGTACCGAGGACCTCGACGGCACCACCCGAGAGGCGGAATCCGGTGGGCGCATCGAGCTGACCCTGGCGGCGGACGTGCTTTTCGCATTCGGCAAAGCCGATATTTCGCCGGCGGCTCGTACCCGGCTGGCCGAGATCGCGACGCGACTGCGCGAGCAGGCCACCGGCACGGTCCAGATCTTTGGACACACCGACTCGGTGGGTGGCGACGGGGCCAACCTGGCGTTGTCCCGCCGGCGAGCCGAGGCGGTTCGAGACGCTCTGGCCCCGGCACTCGTCGACAGCCAACTCACCTACGCGGTTGCGGGCTTCGGGGAGACGCGACCCGTCGCGGCGAACACCGTAGCGGGCAAGGACAACCCGAGGGGCCGGGCCAGCAACCGACGGGTCGAGATCCGATTCGACAAATGATCCATTCGTGTACGGGCACGGCGGGACCAGGTCGGGCTGACCCATTGGTCGGGCTGCTGCGGGGATGCGGGAACTGACGGACTCGGCCCCGCTCGGCGCCACAGTAGGTCCCGCCGAGCCCACTTCTGGGAGTGGTTGTGTCGAGTATCAGCGCCCGCCTGCCCGAGCTGCTCCGTAAGGCGCTGTCACCAGCTGGTGAAGTCTGGCAGCCGCCCCGTCGGGGCAGTCGTCCGACATGTCGGTCTGATGGCTGCTTCGGCCGCCGCATGCCCCGGTGGTGGTGATCCCGGTCACCTCCGCCATCCGGCCATTGGCGGTGGCCGAGGTCGGGCGGCAGGGTCGGGGTCGGCGTCATCTCGCCGACCTCGTCGTTCGAGCAGGTCAGGAGCGTTCGTTGCCCGCCCACCGGCGTCCCCGCCAACCCCGTTCGGCCGCGCTGCCCGTCGCGACCGGAGCCCTCGCCGCCCTGCTGCTCGGTGGAGCGGGCGTCGGTTTCGCGGTGATCGGCGACGCCGGGACCGATTCCGGCGGGGCACTGCCGGCGCGGGCCGCCGACAGGCAGGAACGGTGGTTGGCACCGACCACGTCCACACCGGGACTTCCGGCGACATCCAGCGCGGACGTCGTCTCCGGCCGGTCTCCCGCCGACATCGCCCCACCGACCGTTCCGGTGGCCCAGACCGAGTCGCTGCCCCGGTCGAGCGCCGACCCTACGACCGCGCACCCCGCGACCGGCGCACCGAAGCCGACAGCCACCCGGCCGGCCACCAGGCCACCGACCGCGACGCCGACGGTGCGCCCGACACCCGGAGCCACCGGCACCCCCTCGTCGCCGCCGCCGACCACCACTCCCAGCCCGTCCGGCAGCCCCACCTCGCCCCCGCCCACACCTGATCCGACCCCGTCGGGAGGCACGCCGGAGCCGAGCAGTCCGGCGCCCAGCGGCTCCCCCTCGACCAGGCCGGCGTCGCCACCGGCAAGCCCCACGGGCACGCCGACGCCGGACGCCTCCTGACGGTCGCCGCTGGCGGAGCGGGGCCTACGCGGAGGATGCGTTCGGTGTGGTGGCGCGGTGCGGGAGGTCGCCGGGGCGACAGGCTTCGAGGTCGGTCCCGGCCGACGGAAAATTGTGCGGCGAAAATGGTAATCCGATCGCGGAGAAAACGTCGCGGAGATGGCGGAGCGGGGTTTCGGCGACATTCAGCCGACCCGTTCGGCACGCTCTCTTAAGGAACGATTAAAGGCCTGTCAGGCGCGAGGAAAAAGCGCCTAACATACCTGGGCCGTTGCCGTCTGGCCGGCTTTGTCGTGCCTTCCGCTTCCCCTGGGAGAGTTCAGTGTCGTACCCCTCGTTCGGTCAACCCGCCGCGAGCCCGCCGCCGTCACGCCCGGGTCTTCTGGCACGGGCCGTCCGAAGCTGGTGGGGCATGGCCGCCGGCGCGGTGCTCGCCGTGACGGTCGTCGCGGGCACGGCCGTGTACCTGGCCGACGCTCCCACCGCTCAGCGGACGACGGACGCCGCGAACGCGCTCGACGAAGGCGCGCTGCCGACGGCGCTGGCGGGGCCGGTCGGCTCGTCGGCGGCCACGTCCGCGACGCCGCCCCCCGCCGCCTCCCCGTCCGGGAAGCCGTCGACCTCGGCGGGCCCGACCGGCGCCGCGAAGCCGGTCGCCAAGGGCGGCTGGATTTCGGTCGACCCAGCGGCCTGGAAGGCGCAGGCCGACGCGTACAAGGCCATGAAGACCGACCCCGTTCCGGCCGGCGTGGGCAATCTTCCGGAGTTCCGAGCGGACTGCCAGTACAGCCACCGACGGCCGGACGACCCGATCGTTGCCCCCGGCCTGCCGGGGGCGTCGCACATGCACTCCTTCGTCGGCAACAAGGGTGTCGACGCGGACACCGTGGCCGAGGATCTGATGATGTTCACGGCCAGCACCTGCAAGCCGGCGCAGGACCACTCCGCCTACTGGGTGCCGACGCTCTACGACAACGCCACCGGCAAGCCGGTGGAGACCACCGGATTCCGGGTCTACTACCGCTCCCTGCGAAACAACTCGAGCGGCCAGATGCCGATGCCCAACGGCATGCGGATGATCAGCGGTGACGCCAAGAAGAAGGTGCCGACGCCGCGGGGCGCGAGCGGTCAGTTCTACTGCGCCCACTACGGGCCCGGTGACCTCGACGGCATCGCCCGCAGCACCAACGGCAACTGGCCGATCTGCGGTGGGAACGCCACGCTGCACTTCATGATGCAGTTTCCGGACTGCTGGGACGGCAAGCACCTGGACAGCCCCAATCACAAGGCCCACGTGGCGTACGGCAGCAACGAGGGCTGCCCGTCCAGCCACCCGGTGCGGATCCCGGCGATCACCTTCGACATTCAGTACGGGGTGAAGGGCACCCCGGCGGGCTATTACCTCTCCTCGGACAAGGAGGGGAAGAGCGCGTCGTCGATGCACGGTGACGCCTTCGTGATGTGGGACGTCCGCACGATGAACAAGCAGACCAAGAACTGCATTCTGCAGCGCAAGACCTGCGACAACGACAGCTACGACGGGTAGCCGGAGCGGGGGCGGGCCCTGCCGTGTGCCGGCCCCCGTTCGCTGCGCTGGTTCGGGTGTCCCGCCCCGTCAGCGCTGCAGTGTGAACAGGCCCGGCCGGCCGCTCCAGTCGTCGTACTGCACGGTGTTGGCGCCGTCGGCGGTGGAGAAGGTGTACATCTACAGCGCCCACCGAAATCAACTAACTCCCCGCACCGGGCAGTGTGGAACGGAGACGTGGGCGGTGACGATCCGCCAGCCGACGGGCAGGCGTACCCAGGTCTGGGTCTGCCGCCCGGTGGGCGCGCCGCCGGCGTACCCGAAGCGGGTCGTCACCACCGCGAGGTCCCTGCCGAACGTGGTGACCGCCGGGTCCACCAGCCGGCGACCGGCCGGCAGTGGCGGCTGAGTGGCCCGCCACTCGCGTTGCTCGTCCAACCCGTACTGGTGGTCGGCGAGGCCGAACCGCACGGTCCGCTCGGAATCCCAGAAGTACGCGCAGATCCGGTCCGCGTCGCCGTCGACCAGCGCCCGCTCGTAGTCGGCGAAGGCCGCCGCCACCTCAGCCACGACGTCGGTCCGGTCGATCTCCATCCGGTACGTCCCTTCGATCCGTCGGGTCGGGCATCGGGCCGGCCCGGTCGGGAGCCGTGACCTTCCGACCGGGCTCGCCCACTCAGCCGGGCAGCGCGGACGTTCTCCGGTCGGTGTCCGTCCGCTCGCTGGCGAGGTCAGCTCGATCGGGCTGCTGGTCCGGTTCGCCCTCCTCCGCGTCGGGCTCGCGGGGCGTCGGGCGGCCGAGCGCGAAGACCGCACAGATCACCGCCACGAAGAGATAGCCCAGTGCCACCTGGCCGTTGGCGTTCCACTCGATCCGCTCGCTATGGATCAGCCCGATGAACGACAGCACCGCGCCGGAGCCGGCGAAGATCGCGGCTCGGACGAAGCCCCTGTCGATGATGAAGACCACCACCGCGCCGAGCACCAGCCCGGCGAGGATCGCGCCCTGACCGAGCACCAGCAGCCCGTCGTAGATCACCCCGGCACCGTTGAGCGCGTCGTCGCCGACCGCCGCGGCGGTGGTGCCGGCCGCGGCCAACGCGTTGTCGATCTGACCGGTCGCCCAGGCCGCGATGTTCGGGATCAGCGCGGCGACCACGGCGGCGGCGTGCGCCCGGGGGGTGGCCTGGAAGGCCTGCGCCCCGATCAGCAGCCCGATGTAGAGCAGGATCGGCACGATGGCCGCCGTCGGGAAGATCGCCCCGAGCAGCCCGAACATGCCGAGGAAGCAGAGCACCGCGATCACCACACCGGTCGCCATCGAGTACCCGCTGCGTCCACCCGCCGCCTTCCAGCCCGGGTGCCCGACGTAGACGGCCGGCGGGAACGGCGAGCCGAGCGCGGCGCCGATCACCGCGCCCGCACCGTCGGCGAGCAGCACACTGCGCAGGTTGTAGTTGTCCCCCGCGGTGGCCGCGCTCTCCACGTTGGTCATGCCCTCGGTGAAGTTGTAGACGCCGAGCGGGATCGCCGTCGCCAGCAGGGGTGCCATGTCGGCCAGCCCGGCGCCGAGCAGGTCCAGCTTGAACGAGGGTACGGCGACCGCGATGTCCCGGGCCGCGGCCGTGACGTCCGGTACCGACATCGCCCCGCCGGCCCAGCCGATCGCGGTGCCGAGCAGGAGCGCGGCGAGCCCGATCGGGAAGTTGAACGGCAGTTTCACGTCGGTGAGCAGGCCGATCAGCAGCAACGCGAAGACCGGTAGGGCGACCCAGGCCATCCGCCACATCTGACCGGCCGGGTTCATCGAGATGAAGGTGATGGAGATCCCGGCGAGGGTGCCGAGCAGCGCGGCCCGGGGCGCGTACCGGCGGATGTAGGGCCCCACGAACGCGCCGATCAGCACGATCACGCCGATGATGAAGGCCCACGCCAGCCCGGCCTCCCAGGCCCGCACCGGGTCCTGGGTACGCAGGTAGATCGGAAGCATGATGACGAAGATGACGATGAACATGTGCGGCACGCTCGGCCCGTACGGCAGGGCGGTCACGTCGGTGCGGTTCTCCCGTCGGGCCAGCCGGCGTGCCAGGTAGGTGTAGTAGATGTTCCCGGCGACCAGGGCGATGCCGAGCGCCGGCAGGATCGTGCCGAACACCTCCCCCTCGGGAAGGTTCACCACGGCGAGGCAGAGCCCGGTCAGGGTGAGCACGTTGACCAGGACGTTGACGCCGAAGCCGAAGAATGCGTTGGTGTCGCCGCGTACCCAGTACGGGAGCGGGGCGACTGTCGGTGTGGTCGAGGCCATGACTACTCCCGGTCAGGAGGAGGGCTGCAACACGGGGGTGGCGGGCAGCGCGGCGCGCACCTGCGCCGAGTCGGCGACCCAGCCGAAGATGCCGCCCTGGGCGGCGACCATGTCGAGGCCGACCCGCTGGAACTCGGGAAAGTAGGACCCGACGCAGTCGGCGAGCACGAGGCACTCGTACCCGCGGTCGTTGGCCTCCCGGACGGTCGTGTGCACGCACACCTCGGTGGTGACCCCGGCGACCAGGAGGCTGCGGATGCCCCGCTCGGCGAGCAGGGCGTCCAGGTCGGTGGCGTAGAAGGCACCTTTGCCGGGTTTGTCGATGACCGGCTCGCCGGGCAGCGGCCTCAGCTCGTCGACGATGTCGTGGCCGTACTCGCCGCGGATCAGGATTCGGCCGTTGGGCCCGGGGTCACCGATGCGCCTGCTCGGCGCACCTCGACGGAGTTTGGCCGGCGGGCAGTCGGACAGGTCGGGCAGGTGCCCCTCGCGGGTGTGGATGATGCTCAGGCCGATGGCGCGGGCGTCGGCCAGCAGCGCCGCGAGCGGGGCGATGGTGCAACGCAACTGGCCGACGTCGTTGCCGAGGCTCTCACCGAACCCGCCGGGTTCCAGGAAGTCGCGCTGCATGTCGATGACGAGCAGCGCCGTGGTGGCGATGTCGAAGGCGTACGGACCGGGCCGCGCGGTGGCGATGGTCAGCATGGGCGCACCTCACTTGGCCGTGGCGGCGATGACGTCGTCGGATGTGGTGACGCAGCCGAAGACGCCGCCCTGCATGGTGACCATGTGCAGTGCCGCGTCGTGGTTGGCCTTGTCGGTGGCGCCGGTGCAGTCGGCGAGGATGAGGCACTCGTACCCACGGTCGTTCGCCTCGCGCATGGTGGTGTGTACGCAGACGTCGGTGGTGATACCGGTGAGGATCAGGTGGGTAATGCCCCGGGTCCGGAGGACCAGGTCGAGGTTCGTGGCGTAGAAGGCGCCCTTGCCCGGCTTGTCGACGACCACCTCGCCGGGCAGTGGGGCGACCTCGGGCACGATCTCCCAGCCCGGCTCGCCCCGGACCAGGATCCGACCGGCCGGACCGGCCGAGCCGATCTCGGCGCCGATACGCGCCGAGCGCCACCGCTTGTTCGCCGGGAGGTCGGACAGCTCCGGCTCGTGCCCCTCCCTGGTGTGTACGACGAGCATGCCGAGCGCGCGGGCGTGCTCCAGCAGGCGGACGGTGGCCGGCAGACCGGCCCGGGTGAGCCCGATGTCGTAACCCATCGCGTCGACGTAGCCGCCCGGTCCGCAGAAGTCGGTCTGCCAGTCGATGCAGAGCAGTGCGGTACGCGCGGTGTCCGCCACGCCGTCGTACGGCCACGGATAGGGGTTGGCCGGTACCGGCCCGATGCTGCCCATTCTCTCGCCTCCTGTCGTGATCGCGGTTGTCTGTCCGCCCTATTGCCGGACGGCCGCGCCCCGGTACGCCCGCCATCCGCCGGCAGCGCTGATGTCCTCGGCCGGCGGGCCGGCCGCGTACGCCTCACAGAGGAAGCCGAGCACGTCCCGCCCGTCGTGCAGCCGGACCCAGCCGAGCGAGAGCGGAGCCGGCACCCCGGCCAGCAGCCCACCGACCGCGTGCCCGGGCAGTCGCCACAGTTCGACCTCGATGGAATGGCCGGCGGGCCCGCCCGGCGCTACCCGCACCAGACCGGGCAGCCCTTCGCCGTCCGGGGTGTCCATCCGGAACAGCCGGTAGAGCGGGGCGGTGCGGGCGGCGCCGACGAGGAATGCCCCGCGCCCGACCAGCTCGGCGTTACGCGACTCGCCCGTCAGGTGCCGGCCGACGACAGCCACCAGTAGCTCGGCCGCTGCTGGGACGACCTCGACCGCTGCGCCGGGCGCCTCGCCCTCGGTGAGGGTGGCGGCCAGGCGGGCCAGTGTGGTGTCGGTGAACGCCGGGCCGACCAGGGTCAGGCTCGCCGGTCGTCCGGCGCTGGTGAAGCCGTTGGGCACTGTCACCGCGGCCAGGTCGAGCAGGTTCGCGAACTGGGTGTAGCGGCCCAGCATGGCGTTACGCCCGATCGGGTCCTCGGCGATCTCGTCGAGCGTGAACGTGGTGCCGACGGTGGGCACCACCAGCACGTCGATGTCCTGCCAGAGCTGGTCGACCTGCGCGCGCAGCTCACGCAGGCGGTGCTGGCCCCGGAAGGCGTCGACCGCGTCGTGGCGCCGCCCGGTCTCCAGCACGGCCCGGGTGACCGGGTGCACGGAGTCCGGGTGCGATCGCAGGAAGTCGTCCAGGGCGACGAGTCGCTCGGCCACCCAGGGCCCGCGGTAGAGCAGGTCGCCCGCGTCGAAGAAGGCGCCGAGCGGCACCGACCGGGGCGACCCGACGAAGGTCCGCAATCGTTCCACCCCCGCGGCGAACCGGGCCTCCTGCCCGGTGTCGCCGAAGAACTCCAGGTCTCCTGAGTGGGGCACCCCGAGGCGTAGCGTTCCCGGCATGCGGGCAACCACCTGCTCCGTCGGCAGCGGACGCCCCCAGGGGTCTGCCGTGGTGACCGCACGGGCCGCGTGCAGCACTTCGACGGCCCCGGCGACGTCGGCGGCGAAGACCGACACGCAGTCCAGCGAGCGGCAGGCCGGGACCACGCCGGCGGTGCTGAGCAGTCCCCGGGTGGGCTTGAGGCCGACGATCCCGTTGAGCGCCGCCGGCACCCGACCGGAGCCGGCGGTGTCCGTACCCAGAGCGAAGCTGACCTGGCCCGACGCCACCGCCACCGCGGAGCCGGAGCTGGAACCCCCGGAGATCAGGCCGCCGCCGAAGACGCTCTGGCAACTGCCGTACGGCGAGCGGGCCCCGGTCAGGCCGGTGGCGAACTGGTCGAGATTCGTCTTGCCGACGAGCAGCGCGCCGGCGTCGAGCAGCCGGCGCACCACCGGAGCGTCCTCGGCCGCCAGGTACCCGAAGTCGGGGCAGCCCGCAGTGGTGGCCATGCCGGCCACGTCGATGTTGTCCTTGACCGCGAAGGGGATGCCGTACAGCGGCAGTGCCGGGTCACCGTGACGGGTCAGCGACCGGGCGCGCTCACGCAGCCGGTCGGCCGGGACCGTGCTGATCCAGACCGGCCCCCTGTCGCGCCCGGCGAGCCCGTCCAGCACGCGTTCGGCAAGGTCCGCCGGGGTCAGGCTGCCATCGCGGTACGCCGACCGAAGGTCCGAGATCGATCCTACTGGATCTGGCATACAGTCGATTGTCGACTGTTCTGTTACGGCAAACCGCGCGCTACGTAACGACGATATGACGGCGCGTGGCGCGAGCCATCCGGCCGACCTTCGCGCTCCACACCTCAGCCGAGGTACAAGCGGGCTCCGTGCCCGGTGAGCACCGTGAGCACCTCCTCCGGGTCTCCCCCGACGACAGCCTCGTACAGCCGCTCGTGCCGGTGAACCCCGTCCAGCGGCTGCGCCATCTCCGCTTCGCGGCGCAGGTTGACTGCCATGTAGAGCTGCAACTTCACCAGGACCGAGCCGTACACGGCGGAAAGTTGCCGGTTGCCGGCGAGCGCCACCAGCTCAACGTGGAACTGCCGGTGCGACTCGGCGACCGCCAACCGGTTGCCGGCCCGGGTCGCCTCCCTCATCCCATCCAGCGTCGCCCGCAAACCGGCCAGATCGCTCTCCCGGCCGACGGGGATCCCTGCCCGCACCGAGAAACGCTCCAGCACGTCACGCAGCTCATACAGCTCCCGCACGTCGCGGTCCGACAATGTGGCTACCCGCACCCCACGCCGGGGCACGTGCTCGACCAGACCCTGCTGGGCGAGCAATCGCAGCGCCTCCCGCAACGGCGCCCGACTGATCCCCAGCCGGCGGGTCAGCTGCTCCTCCACCAGGCGTTCACCCGGGTTGCTCTTGCCGCTGAGGATCTCCCGGGTCAGCCGGGAGACGGCGAGGTCCACCAGACTGACGCTCTCCAGCTCACCGTCCACAGTCGATGCGACCCCGTCGTTCACTCCGATGAGTCTGCCACCTGCTCCCCGGCGGCGGCGGGCTGCCAGACATCGGCGGGGCGTCGTCCTCCGCATTGCCATCGACAGTTCAGGATGCCGGCTGCCACGGAACGCCGAACACCGAGCGTGACGACTCGTCGTGTGCCTGCGCGCACTGTCTGCGGCCACTTGAGTTAATCCTTTGCCCGTTGTCACCTCGATGCGGATGATCTGGTCCGCGGGCCTCTCGCGTACCGGACATGTGGACTCAGCAGCACCTCGGGGGCTGGCCCCGAGAATGCCCGAGCGGTCGCCGACCTTCTTATCCGGTCCCGTCGGGCCGCAGTCGGCGCCATCCCTGCTGCGGTATGGCCGATGGAGGACGCTGGCAGCCGACCACTGGCGGTGCTGGCTCTGGATGATGACTGGGTCGACCAGCTCTATGTCGACCCGGCCTTCACCGGCCGGGGGGTTGGGCACCCAGCTCATCGAGTTCGCAAAGTCCCACCGCCCTGCGGGACTTCAGCTGTGGACGTTCGCGACCAACACCGGGGCGCAGAGGTTCTACCTTCGCCAGGGTTTCACTGTGGCTGAAACGACCGACGCGTCCGGCAACGAGGAGAATGCGCGCGACATCCGCTTTGTTTGGACGGCGCCACCGTAGCCGCCGAGGCAATCGCTCAACGACATGTGCGGACACCGCCCTACCGCCTCCCCGGGCGCCAACGCTGACCCCTTCGCAATCGGCGAAGAGGTCGCCATCCTGAACTGCCCGGTCAGGGCGTTGCCCCTGGGATCGGTGTCTCAGCTAACGGAACCAGCTACTGGTCCGGCACGGCGGGCGTGGAGGGATCCGGGTAACCCATGACGGGCCAGCAGGTCCACCAGTTCTGTGCCACCAATGAGCATCAGCGGCTTGCCCTGGGCGAATTCGTAAGAGCCTGGGCCGAAGCCCGAGGTAATGACGAGAATGCCCGCTCCTTCGCGGCCCGGACCAGCTCGGCGGCTTTCGCCTCCGCCGACGCCTCCGCCGACTGCTCCGCCCGCTTCTTGCCTCCAGTCTGGTCGTTCAGTGTCGCAGTCATCACGGCACCCTCCTCACCAGGCACAACGCCGGGCAGGTCAGGCCGGAAACACGTTTAGATCCAAGACCCACCCCATCAGCCCGGAAGGGCCTTCGGCGGACCTCGTTAGCTGTGGCACGATCCCGGACGTGGATCAAATTGGGATAGGGTGACATGGCACTCGACGTCACTTACGGCCGACCTGAGTTGCTGGCGGTACGTTCTGCGGCCCGCGAGGGTGACTGGCCCGGCCTGATGGATGCGATCACGGTCGGCGTATCCGATGACGAAGACCGGTCGGACCGTGTCGAAGTGGCCGTGCAGACCTTGATCGGGCGATGGAAGGTCATTGTCCCGGCCCAGTTCGAGCAGTACATCGCCTCGCTCGGAGCAGACGCTACCGGGTATCTACTGCGGGGCGCGCTAGAAGTCGAACGGGCTTGGCTGTTACGCGGCGGGGCTCTTGCCCGCTACACCCGCACCGAGCAGATGTCGGGCTTCCACCACGGTCTGCACCGTGCCGAGGAGATGCTGCAGGCGTCGGCCGCGCTGGCGCCGGCGGACGCATCGCCCTGGGTGTGGCTACTGCAGCTGGCGCGAGGGCTGGAAATCGGCCCGGACCGTACCGCTGAACGCCGCGAGGAACTGACCAAGCGCAGCCCCTACCACTTTCGTGGGCACTATCAAGCAATTATGTCCGTCAATCCTCACTGGGGATATTCGGCCGCTTTCACGGCGCAGTGCGCGCGGGAGTGGACCGACGGGCACCCAATCGGGTCCCCGACTCACGCGTTGATCCACATCGCGAATTTCGAACGCTGGCGTCGCGACAACACCGGCACCCCGCTGCGGAAGGACCTCGACGCTCTCGAACGCGCCCGACAGGCGTCGACTCGGATGAACCTGGCAAGCTGCGAGCGGCCCGGCGAAATACTCGCTCACAACTACGCCGCCGCCTGGTTCAGCGTCATCGGCGACCGAAAATCGGCCAACCCGCACTTTGCCTTGATCCGGGGCCGGGTGACCCGATGGCCGTGGAACGACGTGAGCGCCAGCCCCATGGCCGTCTACCGCGTTCACCGGCTGCGGGCAGCGCTCGGCATCTGACCCAGAGTGCCGTTAGAGTGCCGCCAATAGACGCGGTGTGAGCCACTCGACCAACGCGCTGACCATCCGAATCTGCCGCCTACCGTGCGCAATGCTCTGCAGGATCAGCCAGATGGTCGCGGAGCCGATGACGCCGAAGGCCGCGGCGGTGAGCTCGGAGCCGAAGGATGCCCGCCGGAGATGATTCCGAGCATCTCCGATGGGCCGAACACTGCGGATCCCTCATGGAGCGGTTTAGCGCCGACCCCACGGAGCGCGCCGGCATGAGGGCCCGGCGCCCACACCCACCAGGACGGGGCGAAACCATCCCCTCGGCTCAACGCCAGCGACACACCAAGCTGGTAGTTGTGACGCTCGACGGCGACGGCAGCCATGTCGACGTCCTCGCTGTCGAGGGAGGGCCCGCGGAAGCGCTTGACCTCGAGGAAGAGGAGGTTGTTGGTGCGGCCGCCCCGCCCCCTACGATGGATCACTAGATCGGGGCGCATGTGGGTGCCGTCCGCCGGGTTCCGGGTCTTGCGGCGCGCGGCCGTACCCTCGCGGTCATACTCCGCATCGACGTCCCAGAGGCCGTCCGCACGGTTGGCAAGGTGGTGGCCCAGGCGGAAGCACAGCGCGGTCTCACCCACGCCGAGGTCGAACAGCTGCCGGTCCTGTTCGTAGAGATCCTGCAGGGCCTCCTTGAGCCACCTGAGCGCCGCCGTCACGCGTTGACTCAACGCGAGCGTGCAGGCGCGCGGCCTCCCCCGACCCACGTTGCTCGACTATCAGCGGCCGAGAATACCGGCCCCTCGCGCTCGACCACTGCGCAACGTTGACAAAGGTTGACAACCTACACTTACCGAAAGTCACGCTCTTGGCCTTGTCACACGTCGGCTCCCCCGGGGAGTCCACTCGGGTCGCCTCGAACCGAACCGGTGGCGACCCAGGTGAGTAACCAGCCGACCAGTCATCCGACTCCACCGGGTGCGGCTGGAGTACCAAGCGCGGTTCAGCACCAGAACGCCTGACCCCCGTGGTCGAGTTGCGATGATTTTGCGGTCAACCGCGCGGCGCTCGGTCCGCAGGAGTGTCGAGACGCCGAGCTGCACGGCTCGGCGGCGCGGGGATGGTGCCGTCAGTACGAGTCGTGGCCGCCGCAGTCGCAGTCGCAGCCTTGGATGTGCGGCGGTGGAGCGTGAGAGTCATGACCAGCACGACCAGCGCTCCGACGATCAGCCCGAGGATCGCGCTGGCCACCGTGTTGACGAGCCAGCCGATGAGCCCGCCGAGAACACCCGTGGCGTCGTGGGCGGCGACCTCCACGTGGTGCACGGCCTCGTACAGGAAGTGCAGGTTCAGCTCGTTCGTGCCTAGCAGCAGGATGTGCCCGCCCACCCACAGCATCGCCGCGGTGCCGACCACCGTCAGCACGGTGAGGACCACCGGCATCGCCCTCACCAGACCGCGGCCGAACGTGGCGACGGCGCCGGAACGTTGCGACAGGCGCAGCCCGGCGTCGTCCATCTTTACGATCAGGGCCACCACGCCGTACACCAGGACGGTTATGACGACGGCGACGACAGCCAGGATCACCAGGCGGGACCAGAACGCCTCATCGATCACCTCGTTAAGGCTGATGACCATGATCTCCGCCGAGAGGATCAGGTCGGTTCGTACCGCCCCGGACACCAGTGTCGTCTCGTCCTGCACCTTCTCCTCGCCCGCGCCGGAGGCACCGTGATGGGCGATCTTGGCCCACACCTTCTCCGCGCCTTCATAACAGAGGTAGGCGCCGCCGAGCATGAGGATCGGAGTGAGCAGCCAAGGCACGAACTGACTGAGCAGCAGCACCGCCGGCAGGATGATGAAGAACTTGTTGCGCAGCGACCCCACGGCAATGCGCTTGATAATCGGCAACTCGCGCTCGGCCGCCAGGCTCCGCACGTACTGCGGCGTGACGGCAGCATCGTCGACGACGACACCCGCAGCCTTGGCGCCGGCCTTCGCGGCGGCCGCCCCGACGTCATCGATCGACGCGGCAGCGGCCCGGGCCAGCACCGCCACGTCATCCAGCAGGGCTACGAGTCCACCGGCCAAGGGAGGGTCCTTCCAGGGGTGCACAGAGTTCGAACTGGCATATTCTCGCTCAGGTCTCTGCGCGCGGCACGCCACCGCCCGGCCGTATATCGGGCGAGAGCTCGAGGTGCTCGGCCGACGACCCGCCACCACCGCGCCCGGGTCATCACCTGGTGCCAGCTCAGGCCGAACCCGTCCGCCGCAGTCACCGTCAGCCAGAGTCGGCGTAGATGCGTCTCGGTCGCTGTCCCGGTCGGCCGCGGATGCCCCTGATCGGCGGGATCTTGTCGACCAGGGGCAGTAGTTGGGTGACGTCGTGACGGTTGCCGCCGTCAGGGACGCGGCGACGGGAATGCCGCCCCGTCGGTGCTGACGTGGTGTTTCTGCTCCGCCTCGGCCAAGCCCAAACTGCGCGGCTGCCCACGCCGCCACCGCAATCGTGCAGGCCAACCTCTCGTCCTGCATCACATCCAAGCCAACCGGTACGCAGGACGAAGGCTGAATGCTCTTGGCTCGGATCGTATTGACTCGGATGTTCTTAGGTCGTACGGTCCTGAGCATGGTCATATCACCTTCCCCAGATTGGACAGGCCCGCTGCCCGAGGCGACTCCGCCGACGGACATGGCGCTGTACCGTCTGCCCACCGGCACATATACGACGCGAGCCGTGTTCGCCGTGACCGGAGGGTCCGTACGGGACAAGCGGGATTTCGCGGCCACCGCCGTGCTCATCTCCCACCCGAAGGGGGACCTGCTCATCGACGCGGGGTTCGGCGAGCACGTGGCGGAGCACATCAAGATGCTGGCGCGCATGGAGCGTGCTCCCCACCGGCCCAGCCGGACCGCGGCGCAGCAACTCGATGCGGCCGGCTATGACCGGTCCCGGCTTCTGGGCGTGCTCGTCACGCACGTGCACTGGGATCACGTCAGCGGCCTGGACTCCCTGCGGGTGCCGGTGTGGATCAACGGGTCCGAGATCCGCTACGGCGCCGACGACTCGCACGGCAGGGTGTTCCGCGCGGTGTCGCAAGGCCTGGAGATCCGGGAGTACGCCTTCGACGGCCCGGAGTATCTCGGCTTTCCGGCGAGCTTCGACTTCTACGGGGACGGCTCAGTGATCGTGGCCCTCGCCGCAGGGCACACTCCGGGTTCTGTCGTCGTGTTCGTCACGCTGCCCTCCGGTGAGCGGTATGCGTTCATCGGCGACCTCACCTGGCAGATGGACGGCATCTCCCGTGGTGCGGAACGCCCGTGGTTGATGCGCCGCGTCGCCGATGTCGACGCCAACACCGTCCGGGTCGGCCTGCAGCGCAGCATCGCCCTCAGCCGCGTGCTGCAGGTCGTTCCGGCCCACGATGTCGCCGCGTACGACGGCATCCCGCTCCTGCCGTCCCGGTTCCCGAGCGTGAGACTGTGACCATGCCTGCCTCACCCGCCTCGAGCCGCCCCGATCCGACGAGCGACGACGAGGCACCGCAGCGCCCCACTCTGGGACCGGGGCCCGACTCCGAACTCACGTGGCTGCTCCACCGAGCGGCCCAGCGGATGCACGCACTCGTCGGCGCGGAAGCAGAACGCCACGGCCTGTCGCTGCGCGACCACATCGTCCTCAGCGCTCTGCACAAGACCGCCGATCTCACCCAGGTCGAACTCGGGCAAGCCCTCGGCATGGACAAGACGACTCTTACTGCGGAGATCGATCGGCTCGAGCGCATGGAACTCGTCTCACGGCGCGTCAACCCGCGAGACCGGCGGGTCCGCATCGTCGCCATCACGCCGAAGGGCGATGCGGCGCGGGCGGCTATCGCTGCCGGCGCCGAAGCTCGTGAGGCCGACGCGGTCCGGCCCATCCCGGCGGCCGAGGTCGCACAGCTGCGACGGGCCCTCTACCTCATCATCGGCTCGGCCGAAGATCCGGGATCGTGCATATGAACGCTTCCGAAGACGTGGCCGACCGCATCACCGCCGGCCGCGCCGTGTATGCCCGCCACCTCAGCGAGCCAGAGGACGAAGCCGAGAGCATGGTGGCGGCGCGAGCCGGCGCACCGTACGCCCGGGAGGCTTTCTCGCGGCCGGCGGACCCGGATGGTCCGAAACGGAACTGACCGACCGCGACCGCAGCGTCGCCGTCATCGCCGCCCTCGTCGGCCAACACGTCGTCGATGCCCGGCTGATCACCTAGTTGCAGATGCCTCGAAAACCGACGCTGTCCGTGTTTGTCACATGACTTGAAGTGATGATGACCAAAGTTAAGCTGCCCTGACGTGCGCGAGCCGGTCTTTGCCGATTCCGGAGGTGTCACCACGATGGACAGCCGACTAGCACGTCCCGCAACTCTCCTGTTGGCGGCGCTGTGCGCACTGCTGCTGCTCGGCGTCGACGCGGTGCTGGGTACGGTCGCGCCGGTCCGGGCAGGTAGCGCCACCGCGACAGTCAGCGGCACTCTGACCGAACGGTCCGGCCGACCGGCCGGCCAGGTCAGGGTCACCCTCGCGCCGGACTCCGGCGCCGAGCATCCGACCTACTCGACCACCACGGACCGGGCCGGCCGGTGGCGGGTGTCCGGGGTGTCGGCCGGGCGCTACCGGATCACCAACCAACTGCCCGGCGTGTTCCGGCCCCGCTACTACCCGAGCCGGCTCGGGTTCCCCTGGGGAGCCGTCACCGTGCCGACCCGTGGCCGGCTCGTCGTTGACGACGTCCTTCCTCCGGCCGGCCGGATCCGGTTCGTCGCAGCCGACGCGGCCACCGGCGCCGAGGTGCGAAACTTCTGTGTGCAGGACCCGCTGGAGCTCGGCCTCATCTGCACCAACCCCGCCGGGACCTTCCCGAACGGGTACGTCGACCTGGAGGTGCCGCCCGGCCACTACCGGTTCACCGGCTTCGCGAACGACGGCGTACACGAAGGCGGGATGGTCGAGGCGACCGCGGTCGCCGGGCGGGTGACCCACGCGACGCTGCCGGTCCAGCCGCCCGGTAACGAACTGCGCGTGACACTGCGAGACCGGGCGACCGGCGCACCGGTGCCCAACGCGGGACTCATCGCCATCTCGGTGGACAAGCGGTTCCCCGACATCTATGACGCCAACGAGATCTCCGACGAGAACGGGGTGGTGCGGTTCCGGAGCCTCCACCCGGACCGGTACAACATCTGGGCCGGCGGCTCGGCCGAGGGGCACGGCGCGCAGTGGGTCGGCCCGAGCGGTGGCACCGGCGACCGGACCAAGGCATTGTCGGTCGCGCCAGGGCCCGGGATCACCACGCTGCCCGACATCCTGTTGGACCGGGCTGGGTCGATCACCGGGTCGATCACCGACGCGGTCACCGGCCAGCCGGTGTCGGTGACCGTCGCGCTGACAACCTACGATCCATTCTGGTACGAGACCACCTGGAAGGTTCCCGGCGACGGCTCGTACACCTTCAGCGGGCTCGGCCCGTACGAGTGGTCACTGGCGTTCATCCCACCGGGCAACGGCGGCGCCAACAGCGTCTACGCCACCCAGTGGTCCGGTGGGGCGCCCAACAGCGTCAAGGCGACCCGGATCAAGGTCGTCGCAGGCGGTATCACCGTGGCAAACGAGCGAATGAGCGCCGGCACCGCCGTCTCCGGCCAAGCCAACGGCCTCCCGGTGTACGGCTACAGCTACCCCGTCCACGTCTACAACGCCGACACCGGCGACATCGTCGCGGTCGACGAGAACGTCGAGGACGGCCGGTACGACGCCCGACTCCTGCCCGGCCAGCGGGTCCGGCTATGCCTGCACCCCGACCGCTGCTACCCGGACTACGTCCGGCAGGTCGACGCGTCCGCCATCCGGGTGGGCACCTCGCCGTTCACCGTCAACTTTCCCGGCCAGCGGGGCTGAGCCGGGACGGGCACCGGCGCCGCCCGCGCACCCCGGTCCGGGCCGCGTCAGCGTTCATTGCCGACTTCCGCCAGGCGAGTGCGCAGGTCGGCAGGCTAGGTGAACGTGTAGCCGCAGGCAGGGGTGGGCGAAGTTGAGCGCCGTTCGTTGCCGTTGGACACAGTTCAAGGCCGCTCGGGGCACCTCGCTGCTCCCAACCTGCTCGGCCTAACCGGCTCGCACCGGACCGCCGACCGCCGACCGATCGTGAGCTGCCGGCCCAGTGCTGTCGTTGGCGCCAGCACTGACTACCGCAGCTGCATGGGTCGATCGGTGATCACGCTCATGATCGCCGCACCCGTCGGCGGCATGTACGTACGGGAACCAAAGGCGTAGAGCCGTACCAGCGTGGAGCTGGGTGGGCCCGGGTCCTGGGAGAGCGCCGACCCGCGTCATCCTCACCAACCCCCGCTACACGTGCCGGCAGGTCTGGGAACAAACAGCGCAGGAACGAGGACCTCCTGGACGTCGACGACGTCGTTTTCACGGAGCTGACCCGCGACGGTACTGCGCCGTTCGTCGCTGCCCGGACGATGCGTCGGTGGATTCTCGTCGAACGCGCCACAAGCGCCGTCGCGGTCTGCACCGGGCCGGCCTTTCCGGGCTCGATCGCGGGCACCAGCAGGGCAACGACTTGGCCGAACGTCGGCTGGACCCTGGGTGTCACCACTGACGAAGGCCGGAAACTTGCTTTCAAGGTCTTCTCCGACGACGACCATCTCGACCGGCTAGAAAAGCTCATTGAGCAAGGCGCGGCCGAGGAGATCAAGTTGCTTCCCGAGCAGGCCGAGGTGCCAGCCCTTCCCGACCTGGGCGCTGCCGAGTCCGCACGCGGGGCTGCGGCGGCTCAGCGCTTCCTGCCGTCGGACTGGCGCACCAGTGAGGAGATAGCCGCCGCTCACATACGGGCGCTCGGCTTCGCCGATGCGGAGCTGACCGGTGGCAGCCGCGATGGTGGCCTCGACGTTGTCGCCAGGGCCGGTGTCGCCCAGGTAAAGATGCAGGCGCAGCCGGTAGGTGCCCCGCAGGTGCAGCAGCTTCGCGGTACTCGACCGCACTCACCACATCACCTGTTCTACTCGACATCCGGGTACACGACCGCAGCGCGCGAGACAGCCGCGGAGATCGGCGTGTACCTGTTCACGATCGGCCGGGACGGGACGGTGTCACCGGTCGGTGACGCAGCCGCCGACCTCGCCGAGACAGGCGTACACGACCCAGACGCGGTCCGGGCAGTCACCGCGCGGCAAATCGTGCACCAGTACTGCCAAACTGTCGGCGACCGGATCACCGCCGCAATCAACGCCATCGATTCCTCCTCGCCACGCCACACCGGCCGGTACCCGGGACATCCCGACCGGGCGAGGCGGTACCTGCTCCAAGCGGTGAACAACCTGCTCGAGGCCCCCGGCTCATTCGAGTCGCTTCGGTCCGCAGCCGTGTACTACCACCACACCGAGCTGCTAGCCCACGTCTGGTTCCGGGAGATGGGAGTGCCGTACCCGGATGGCGAGCACCTGCGCCGCGAACCCGACACCCTAGACTCGTTCTACAACTGATCAGCGGCTCGTCGGGGCCGGATGCCGGCGATGTCGGGTCTCTGGACAAGCGCTGAAGTCGCGATGATCTTTACGGGGCTGGAGGCATCTCTCGCCGGCGGCGGGTGTGCTGACGTGGTCCACACGGTGGGAGCTGTGCTGCGCACCCTGCTATCGCAACAAATTCGCTGGAGCGGGGGACCCAGCGGGTTCATTCTGTCTCGCGATGGGCTGTGAAAACGACGGCTGCTCGCACGAGTGGCATTATGCGCCGTACCGCACCGGGCTGGGCGCGCTCCAGCGCGGCCAGGGTTCCGCAGTGGCCTGGCTGCAGGGTCAGCCGGATCACGGGCACATGGTTTACACCTGTACCACTCGCGACACCCGGTGGGACTGGCAGGTCGACGACCGCTACACGTACCTGGCTCGGCTGCTGCACGACCTGCGCCTCGACACAGCCCCACTGGTCGCGCAGCTTTACGCCTGCGGCCCGTACCGCCCCTGGCCCCAAACGGACCCGACCGATGATGACAACCAGTTCAACCTTGCTGTCGGTATCTTGGAGGCGCTCGCCCGCAAAGGGAACACGCAGGCACACGAGACGCTGTGCGGATACGTTCGTGACGGCATCCGCTGGATCGATGGCCTGACAACGCTGGCCTCCAGCTGGCCCACGGAGTGGTGGGACGGCCTGTGGGAGACCGCAGCCACGCGTATCAGGCGCGAAGATGTGGCCGAGGTACTGCCAGCCGCTGAGCCATGGCTGCGCTGGCGGGGTCGGGATCCGAGGATCGACACCGTGCTAAACGCCGCGCAGCGCAGCCGAAAGGATGCTCAAGGTCGCCGGTTCGACCTCTCGACCGCCAGTGACGCCGAACTGATCGCGCTCCTACAGGCACCGGACATCGGCCGGGCCATGAAGGTGACCGCACTGCACCAGATCCGCCGCAGAGCACGGCCCGTACCGGAATTGCTCGACGTGGTCGAGCAGTTGGCCGCCGAACGGCATGCCGGACTGTTTGGTGCGCTCCGTGTCCTCGGCCGGCAGGTCCTCCCGGCTGCACGGGGCTGGGCTGTCGACACCGAGCACCCGCTGTTTGACGCCGCCGCACACCTCCTCGCCGAGCACGGCGAGGAGCAGGACATCCCGCCAATCCTCGCCGCACTCGACCGGCTCACCGACGAGTGGTGCGGCCACGACCGACTCACCGAGGGCCTGGCCCGGATCCTCACCGGTTCCCCATCAGCCTCCCAGGCCGACCTGCAAGCAAACCTGATCCGCCGGCTGCGCCGATTGACCATGGCATCGCCACACAGTTACGAGCGAGGCAGCTATCTGCGCAGCCTGCTGCTTCTTGATCCGGACAAGACATCTGCCGTGCTGCCGTCTTGTCTCCTCGACTGTGAGCCGGACGTCCGGCTGTTGGCCGCTCAACACGCCCCGCTCACGGACCAGACGCAACGCTGGCTGCTCACGCTACGCGACGACCCTATTGAGGAAGCATCCGTTCGTCAGGCCGCAGCCGCGCGCCTCAGCGGGAACTGAAGCCGCGCACACCCCTTAAATGCGCTTCACGACCCGACGATTCCTACGAAGAATGCCGGAGCTAACATCCGCCCAACGGCATGTGCAGACGCCGCCCTACCCCTTCCCTGCTCCCCCAATCGGGCTCGCACCGGGTCGCCGACCGCCGACCGATAGTGAGCTGCCGGCCCAATGCCTTGGCCTGGGTGCGCCGCTAGACTGGGTCGCGTGCGCACCATCGCAAGTGGCCCATTTCCTGTTGCGCCCCTGGCGACGAGGACGACCTCGAACCTCAGGCACAGCCACTGATCGCCGAGATGTAGCGACGGCGCGGCGCCGCCCGGGATCCGGACGCCCCGAGGCGCCGGATCCCAGGCACGGCCGAACCGCTGGCCCACAAAGGTGTCAGCAGCAGCGAAGGCAGCTGTCGGCGTACAGATCGGAGTGCAGGGGTAGGTACGCCGTTACGTACAAGGATCCACATGGCGACGGAGCTCAGGATGGTCGGGCCGAGTTTTCCTCGTCACTCAGGCGGAATTACTCCGTCCGGCTATGCTCGGTTACCCCATCGCAGACGCATGCGCGCCGCAACGCGGCAAATCCGGATGCCGTGCGTCTTGACCGCCTTCGGATCCAATAGGCGCTGATCGCCGCCAGCAACTCCGAGAGCTTTTTGCCGTTCGCGGCGCTCTCGTACGCGGCGACCATCGCGCCGGACCGAACGCCGACGTGACGGTTTCGGCGCTGGATCGACCCCGTCGCCGGCCGACGCCAGCGGCTTGTCAGATGAAGTGGACACGCTCACAAGGATTTCCGATCCCCACCCTCAGGTCGTCACCCCCGCAGTCACACGGCGTATCTCACACGATCTTGACCGAGAGGCGCCGCCTCTTCGGGGACGACTCGGGGTGGCGATCGGCTCAGTGGTCGAGGGCGGCCATGTTGGTTTCGTCGTAGCGGTCGCCAGTGGCCGGCGTCAGGTTGTCCAGTCGGGCGATCTGGCCGTCGGTGAGGCTGATGCGGTCGGCGGCGGCGTTCTCCTCCAGCCGGTCGATGCGCGTGGTGCCGGGGATGGGGGCGATGTCGTCGCCCTGGGCGAGCAGCCAGGCGAGGGCGACCTGCGCGGGCGTGGCCCCGGCCTCGGCGGCGACGGCGCGGACGTCGTCGACGATGCGCATGTTGCGTTCGAGGTTGCCGCCGGCGAAGCGTGGGTTGGTACGGCGCCAGTCGGCGGCGTCGAGGTCGTCCAGCGTGCGGATGCCGCCGGTGAGGAACCCGCGGCCCAGCGGGGAGTACGGGACGAGGCCCACGCCCAGCTCGCGCAGGACCGGCAGCACCTCGGCCTCGGGGTCGCGGACCCACAGCGAGTACTCGGACTGCACCGCGGCGATCGGATGAACCGCATGCGCCCGCCGGATCGTCGCGGGCCCCGCCTCCGACAGTCCGATGTGGCGGATCTTGCCCTCGGCCACCAGCTCCTTCAGCGCCCCGACGGTCTCCTCGATCGGCGTGTCCGGGTCGCCCCGATGCTGGTAGAAGAGGTCCAGGTGGTCGGTGCCGAGGCGGCGCAGCGATCCCTCCACCGCGAGCCGGACGTTGGCCGCGGTGCTGTCCGCGCCGGGGCGGCCGGTGTGCGAGACGAGGCCGAACTTGGTCGCGAGAACGACCTCGTCCCGGCGGCCCTTGATGGCGCGGCCCACCAGTTCCTCGTTGACGTAGGGGCCGTACGCCTCGGCGGTGTCGATGTGAGTGACGCCGACGTCCAGGGCCCGCTGGATGGTGCGGATCGACTGGTCGTCGCGCTGACCGGCGCCGGTGTAGAAAACCGACATGCCCATGGCACCCAGACCGATGCGGGAGGTCTCCAGCCCGCCGAGCGAGGTGATTCTCATCGTGGTGGTCCTCTTCCTGTGGTAGGCGCGACCGCATTAAGTTCCGGTCGGTCCAGAACGCTAGCACATCTGGACCGATTGGTAGTAAAGTCGCCACCAAGGAGGGAACCAGCTGGTCGTAGCGGCCCGCCGACCCTGCCGGCCCCAAATCGAGGAGGATGCCGTCATGAGTGGACCCCAGAGCACAGTGTTCGGCCGCCCCCGAGCGTTCGACATCGACGAGGCCCTGGAGCGCGCCATGCAGGTGTTCTGGGCACGGGGGTACGACGGCACCAGCCTCACGGACCTGACCGGCGCGATGGGGATCACCAAGTCGAGCATGTACGCCGCCTTCGGCAACAAGGAGCAGCTTTTCCGCAAGGCCGTGCAGCGCTACGCCGAGGGGCCGGCCTCCTACGTAACGCGCGCCCTGCGGGAGCCCACCGCGCGGGCGGTAGCCGAGGCGTTCCTCCGGGGAGCCGTCCGGACGACGACGTCGCCCGGCCGCCCCACGGGATGCCTGTCCGTTCAGGGTGCGCTGGCGCTGAGTGAGCAGGGCCGGCCGGCCCACGATGTGCTGGTCGGCTGGCGCATCGATGCGGGTGACCAGCTCGAGGCGCGCTTCCGGCGCGCCGTCGAGGAGGGCGACCTCTCACGTGACGCCGACCCGGGACGCCTAGCCCGATATGTCATGACGACGGGATTCGGCATCGCCGTCCAGGCCGCGAATGGCCTCGGGCCCGACACGCTCGACGAGATCGTCGACACGGCACTGCTCGCCTGGCCGACGTGACCACCCCGCTACTCGCTTGACGGCTGCGCTCGGGAGCGTTCATCAAGCCGCGCCAAATTTCTGTACCGATCAGATCACAAATGCTCGTAGGGCTCTCTACCGGCGCACGGCACAAACACGCGAAAGGCGATAGACACGTGATGGGAAAACCCGGGAGCTCGACCGAGCGATCACTCGTGAGACGCCCGCTCGGCGTCGGAATCGTGGGGCTGAGCGCGTCGGGTGGGTGGGCGGCCGGGGCCCACCTGCCCGCGTTGTCGGCAGTCGACGGCATCGAGCTCACCGCCCTGGCGGCGAGTTCCCGCGCGTCGGCCGCCGCGGCTGGCGCCGCGTTCGGGGTGCCGGGCTACGCCTCGGTCGAACAACTCGTGAAGGACGAGAACGTCGACCTCGTGGTCGTCGCGGTCAAGGTGCCCCGGCACCGCGAGCTGGTGTTGCCCGCGCTACGGGCGGGAGTGCCGGTGCTCAGCGAATGGCCCTTCGCCGTCGACCTGGCCGAGGCCATGGAGATGGAAGGCGCCGCTCGCGACACGCGTACCTTCATCGGCTTCATGGGCGCTCCTCGCCCACCATCCGCTGGCTGGCCCGCCTTGTCGCCGACGGGTACGTCGGGGACGTGCTGTCCGCGACGGTGCTGGCGTCATCGATCGAGTGGGGCAGCCCGGTCTCCGAGCGGATGCGATACACCCTCGATCGCACGCTCGGCGCCACGATGCTCACCATTGCTTTCGGAAACGCCATCGACCTGGTGTCGATGGTCGTCGGTGAGCTGCAGGACGTGGTCGCCTCGACGGCGACCCGGCGCCCCATCGTTCCGCTCGGCCGCACCGGACAGACAGTCCCGATGACCGCCGAGGACCAGATCGCCGTCTCCGGCGCACTGCCCGACGGAGCGATCCTCTCCGTCCATCACCGTGGAGCAACGGTGTCCGGGCCTGGGTTCTCCCTGCTCATCGACGGTACCGAGGGAACTCTCGAAATCACCTCCGCGAGCGGGTATCCACACCTCGGGCCCGTCACAGTGCTCGGCGCACGAGGTCGCGCCCCTCTGTCGCGGCTGACACTGCCGGATGGTCACGACGACTACCCCCACCTGGCCGGAACACCGATTCACAACCTGGCGCACACATATGCAGCGATCCGGAACGATCTCGTCGACGGCACCGCGACCGCCCCGGATTTCGCCCACGCCGTCAGACGTCATCGGCTCCTGGACGCGATCGTCCGATCGGCCGCCGAGGGACGACGCGTGCCTCTCGCGGAACTCTGACAAGGAATTTCCCGGAATGCGCTGGACGGCTTCACCTCCGGCGATCACCGCACTGGCGCCTCACGATCACCCCAAACAAGCCAATTTCGTACGGAAGGGTCAGTGTTGATGACCGACAACGGCCTGCGCGACTGGTATCTGCGATACATCGCGGCACTCAACGCCCACGAGTTCGGCGGCATGGACGAGTTCATCTCCGAGGAAGTCCTGCTCGCCGGCGAGCCCGGCACCCGGGACACCGTCGTCGAAGTCCTCGAGGGGATCGTCGACGCCGTGCCGGACATCCACTGGGAGATCGAGGAGATGTTGTTCGACCGCGACGGCATCGCCGTTCGCCTGACCAATACCGGCAGGCCGGCCAAGGAATGGCTCGGCGTTCAGCCGTCCGGGGCCTCATTCAAAATCGTCGAGTACGCGATCTACAAGGTCCGTGACGGCAGGTTCATCCACATGACCAACCTGCACGACTCTGGCGAGATGCTCCGTCAGCTGACCGCTTGACATCTCCGGAAGGCTTGGGCCGGCCCGCGGATCGTCGGCAGCCACCTCGGACCTGCTCTACCTCGGGGCGAGACGCGGGTCTGGAATGTTGAAACTGACCGCTCCCTGGGTACGGCAGGACCGCTAGGGCCTGTCCTGCCGATCATGGAACGGTGAGGCACGAGGTCTTGGCTAGAGTCTCGCCGTGGTTGTGGTCAACATGGTTGAGAAGTTCGGCGTGGACGATTTCCTCGAGCGCTCATGGGACCTGCCGTCAGAGGTCATCGAACCGCTGCGCGCGCATGTCGAGGTGACGCCCGACGGGTGGGTCATGGACGTGTGGCCCATGACAGCGCAGCTCGCCGTCATCGTGCAGCCGTGGGTTGACGAGCCTATCGATGTCGGGTCGGGTTCCTGGTTCGTCCGCTCTGCCCAAATCGCTGCTTGAGTCGAGTCATCGGTGTCATTAGAGCCAGATGATGGCGGCGATGAGGACAAGGCTGGCCCGGTAGGGGGATGCGCGTTTGGCGTATCGGGTGGCCAGATCACGCCACTGCTTGAGGCGGTTGAAGCAGCGTTCCACGACGTTGCGCTTGCGGTAGGTCGCCTTGTCGAAGGCTGGTGGTCGCCCGCCGGCTGTCCGTCTTCGGCTGCATGAGCAAGGGCGAACGCAACCGCATCAAGCTGCGCGTCCGGACCGCCATGGCCGCCCAGACCCTCCTCGAAGGCCGGTACCTCGGGGGGCGTCTCCCATACGGCTAGACCCTGCAGGACCTCGGCCCTCACCCCAACCCGGCGAAGGCAGCCGACGGCAAACACCTCGCTACCGGGCGGCTCTGGACGCCGGGGCCGACCCCTCGATCGTCAGCAAGTGGATAGCCCAGACACAAGCTGAACGGACCCGAGCCGCAACCGAGCTGCACACGGGGACGTCCGCCGCACCACGCCGAATGACCCAGGCAGAGATCACCGCGCTGGTTCACGCTCTCGGGAACATCGTCACCGTGCTCCGCGACGCGGACCCCGCCGACAAAGCCGAGGTCTACCGCCAGCTGGGCCTGCGGCTGACATACCACCCTGAAGCGCAAAGGGTGCACGCTGAAACCGATCTCAGCGCGCACCGTGGGCCTATGGGTCGTGTCCGAGGGCCTAGCTGCGGTGGTGACCTCCGAAGAGGTCACCACCAAGGACGCGCTGGTCACGGCACCTACAGTGGGATCGGTGTCTCAGCTAATGGTCCCAGCTACTACTTCGGCGCAGCGGGAGCGCGCGACCAGACATCGATGTACAGCGGAGCCGTCACTGTGACGATCAGCGACCCGCGACCGGGGGACACAAGCATGCTGGAAGCAGCAAGCCCTGACCACTGCGGTATCGAGGCGACAATCGGTCGGACTGCCTCCTTCAGCTTGTGCGGCGAACTCGGAAAGGGCTCTGGATAGCGGAGTGAGGCCACCGCGGCATCGGCATCTACATCGCCGACTACCCCTCAACAGCCGGCCTACAGGTCGGCCTTCGTCACCCGGGAGGATTCGTACGTCGTGGAGGCCGGGGGGAGGCCCGACACGGTGGAGACGTCCTTGACGAGCATGCCGGTCGTGGCGTCGATGGTCAGCACCTCGCTGCCCTCGCCGCCGAACACCTCGGGGCCGGCGGTGATCGTCAGCGTGGCGTTGCCGTGGGTGGTCGAGTTCTTGACGCTGACCGCGGAGATGGTGGACAGCAGACGCAGCACACCGGACCGGACCTGCGTGTTGCCGTCGCCAGCGGACAGCGCTTGGGTGCTGTACGTCCACAGGGCGTTGTCGAAGTGCCGCTGAACGGCCTGAGGGCTGTACGGCTTCGGCTCGGCGTTGCCGCCCTTCTGCTTGATGATGACCTGGACGTCCGCCTGCTGCTTGTCCCACACCGCCTTCTGCGCTGCGGGGTCGAGGCCCACCAGCGGATCCTTGGCTGCCTTGAGCATCTGGGTCCGGCCGTCGGCCGGGCTGCTGTCGGCCGCGGCGATGGCGGCCTTGAGGAGCGGAGCGTAGCCGCCGTCCGTCATCTGGTCCTGGTGACGGGCGATCGCACGCTTGATGTCCTTCACGCTGTTGCCCGTATAGATCGCGTGACCGTCGGTGTACAGCGTGTAGACGACCTGCATGGTCTTGGTGCCGTGGACCTGCGTCGCCTTCACCAGCCACGCGTCACCCGCCGCCGGGGTGACCGTCCTGATGGACCCGGCCAGGCTCATCAGCGGCGCGCGCTCGGCCGACCCGTCGACTGTGGTCGAGCTCGAAATGGCGGCTGACGAATCCTTGCTGGCCTCCACGCCCCCGGTCGCCGACGAGTTGAGCACCACAGCGACAACTGCCGCCGCGGCGGCAACCCCCACCCCGGCGCCGATGCCCAATCGGCCCGCGATACCGATCCGGCGGCGGCGCTGAAGCGCCGGGCTGGATTCGTGGTCCCGCGTGGTTGTCGTCGTCTCCATGGTTGACGTCGCCTCCATAGTCGTGTCCTCCGCTGATATCGCGCCCAGCAGCCGCACCGTTCCGGGGTCGGCCATAGCCGCCCGCAGCACCGCCCGCGCCCGCTGATACGCCTCCGGGCGTAGTGGTTCTGCGCTGCCCAACGCACCGACCAGATCGAGCTCGTCGGTCATCGGTGTCTCTCCTTCGCGCTGTTGCGGTCCTTCAGAAGCGCGGACACCCCCGGGGCGTCGCGCAATGCCGTCCTGGCCTGGCTCAGCAGCCGCCGCGCGGTGCCGGCCGGTATGCCGAGTGCCCGCGCGGCGTCGGCTGCGGTCAGGTCCTCCCAGGCGACGAGCCTCAGGACCTCCCGCTCTTCGGGTTTGAGCCGCGTCAGGGCCGACCGGAGCACCGCCCGGGCATCCACGCCGAGGTCCACCGCCGACCACGGATCCCATCCAGTAGCCACGTCCGGCACGTCCGCGACCAGGTCCTCGGCCGGCCGGGACCGCCAGTAACGCCGCAAGCGATTCAATGCCACCCCGTACAGCCACGGCCGCGCATCGTTGTACGACCGGTCGTACGATCGCCGCGACTCGAACGCCGCAACCCACACCTCGCCCAGCAGGTCCTCAGCTGCATCCCGCCCAGCCCGGCGAACGAGGTACGAACCGACGGCGGCCTCATGACGCTCGACCACCTCTACGAAGGCGTCGACATCGCCATCCAGCGACCGGCCTATCAAATCCGCATCCGAAGCCATGGCCCTCCTCGGCAAAGTCCGCGCTTCACCCTGACATTGCCGATCAGACGGGAAAGTGTTCAGGCGCCGAGACCGACGGCAAGCGATCGCCCCATAGCGACCTCGCGGCGGCATGAGCGGCTGCGGCGCAGTCAGCGGTGGGCCCAAGTGTGGCGTCCAGGACAGGGCCGGAGGGCGAAGTCGGGAGGTAGAGGCAGCGTCGCGGCAGCGAGGCTTCCGACGAGCGGCCCGCCGGGCTACGTGGTGGTCGAGAACATCGACGACGCCGTGGTGCTGGGTAGCAACACCCGGCTGGAGACCTGGGACGGGCCGGCCGACTTCGATCCGGCCGGCTGGGACCGCAGCCACGTCCTCGAGGTGCTCTTCGAGTCGGGCATCCTCGGGTTCTCCACGGGACGCCGGCCCGGCATGAAACCCGATCGGCACGGTGCGTGAGGGTCCCGTCGCGGTGACCGCGCCGGACCGGCCACCCGCGACCGGGCCGACAGTGGCTCTAGTCACGATCTTCGGGCCGGAACGTCGTGACAAGCGCTTTCCGCGCCGGGAGGGCTCCGGACGTCCGGTCACGAAGGACGCAGACCGCGCTAGCTTTGCGCCGTGCGCGCGTATCGGATCGGCATCCTCGGGCGGATCGACGTGAGCGTCGACGGGGTGGCCGTGTCGCTCGCCCCGCTGGAGCGGGCACTCGTCGCGAGCCTGGCGGCCCACCACGGACGCATCGTCTCCGTCGACCGCCTGATCGACGGGCTCTGGCCGTACGATCCGCCCACGGGGGCGCGCAACCGGGTCCAGGCGGTCGTCGCCTCGGTCCGCCGCGGCGCGAAGCCGGAGCTGATCCTCACCCGCTCGCCCGGCTACCAGCTGAACCCCGTGGCGGTCGTCGACTCGGCGGAGTTCGCCGCCGAGGTAGGGGCCGCCGCGGCCACCGCCGATGCCCGTCGCGCCGTAGAGCTGCTCGACCGGGCGCTGGCGCGCTGGCGCGACGACGCGTTCGTCGACGTCGGGTCGCGGCTCGTCGAGTACGAGCGCGATCGGCTTCGTGAGCTGCGCGAGCACGCGACAGAGCTGCGCGCCGAGGCACTGCTCTCGCTCGGCCTGCACCGGGAACTCGTGCCGGAGCTGACCACGCTGGTCCGCGACCGACCCCTGCGGGAGCGGCTGCGCGGCCAGCTGATGGTGGCCCTGCACCGCAGCGGCCGACAGGCGGAGGCGCTCGCCGTGTACCGGGCCGGGGTCCGGGTGCTGGCGGAAGAGCACGGCATCGACCCGGGGCCGGAGCTGCGGCAACTGCACCGGGAGATCCTCGGCAGCGAGCAGGAGACGCCCCCGCGGGGGTGGGTGCGCCCCAACCAGCTTCCCGGAGTCACCGGTGACTTCGTCGGGCGGGACAAGGAGCTTGGGCTGCTGCTGTCGTTGCTGGGGCGCACCCCGACGGTCGCCGGGGTCGCCCAGGTGATCGTCGTGACCGGGCTGGCGGGAACGGGCAAGACCACGCTGGCGCTGCGCGCGGCCCATGAGAGCCGGCACCGCTTCCCCGGGGGGTGCCTCTACGCGGACCTGCGCGGCAACACCCCGGAACCGGCGCAGCCCGGCACGGTGCTCGGCGCGTTCCTGCGCGCCCTCGGCGTGGCCGGCGAGGCCATCCCGGCGGCGGCCGAGGAGCGCGCGGCGCTGTACCGCTCCGTGCTCGCCGACCAGACCTTGCTGGTGATGTTGGACAGCGCGGCGGACGCGGCGCAGGTGCGTCCGCTGCTGCCGCCCGGCGGCAGCGCTGTCGTCACGAGCACGGGGGCGCTGCCGGGGCTGGCGGGCGCCGAGGTCGTCCCGCTCGACGTGCTGCCGATCGACGACGGCCTGGACCTGCTGGCCGGGCTCGCCGGCGGCGAGCGAATCGACCGGGAGGCCGGGGCCGCCGCCGACGTCGTGGAGTTGTGCGGTCGCCTGCCGCTGGCGTTGCGAATCGCCGGCGTGCGGCTGGCCGAGCGGGAGGCGATGACCGTGGCGCGGTTGCGCGAGCGGCTGCGCGACGAGCGACGCCGCCTCGACGAACTCTCCCTCGACGGGCTCGACGTGCGCAGCAGCTTCACCGTCGGGTTCGAGCGGTTGCCGCAGCCCGCCGCGCGGCTGCTCGCGGTGCTCAGCCGCACGTCGCTGCGCAGCTTCGGCATGTGGGACGAGACCACGGAGCCGCTGCTGGAGCAGCTGTGCCGGGCCCACCTGCTGACCGACGACGTCAGCGGCCGGGTACGCATGCACGACCTGGTCAGGCTCGTCGCCCGGGAACGCACCGAGGTCCCCGTCGACGAGGTCGTCGCCTGGTACGCACGGCTGCACGCGTACGCCGAGCGGGCCGACGCGTCGCTGCCCTGCGGGGCTCTGCCGGTGGCCGACGCGGGGCCGGCGCTCGACGCCTGGGAGGCCGTCGACTGGTTCGAGGCGGAGCGGGAGAACCTGGTCGCGGCGGTGCAGGACCTGCTGCGGCTGGACGCCGTCGACCTAGCGGGGCGGTTGGCCTGCACGATGGGCAACTTCGCGACGATGCGCAGCCAACACCTGCCCGAACTGGTCGACTGTCTGCGCGCCGTGCTCGACCACCATGCCGAGCTGCCGTCGGCGACCCGGATGTCGCTGCGGCTGCACCTGGGCACGGCGTACCGGTCGCTGAACCGGCACGCCGAAGCCGTGCCGCTGCTGCGCGCGGCGCAGCGGGCCGGCCGCGGGCGGTGGGTGGCGCACCGCCTCGTCGCCCTGCAGGGCTACTCGCTGTGCTGCCGCCACCTCGGTAGGTTGCGGGAGGCGGACGCCGCACTGCTGGTGATGGTGCGGCTGTGCGCCGCGCACTGGCCGGTCGGCCGCGTCGGCGGGCACGTGCTGTTGGCCCTCGGCATGCAGCAGGGGCAGTACCGGCTCACCTCCCCGTTCGCCTTGGAGGCCTGCGCCGCGGCCCTGCGGGTCTTCGTCGACGACGGCGACCTGTGGGGCGAGGCGCTCGCGCGGGAGACCATCGGGCTGCTGCACCGGCACGCCGAGCAGTGGCCGCCAGCCGTGGAGCAGCTTCGGCAGGCGGTGGCCGCCGCGCGCCGGCTCGGCGACCGGATGAGCATGACCACGGCCGAGCAGGCGCTGGCCGCGACGCACCTCGCGGCCGGCGACGGCGAGGCGGCACGGCGGCTGCTGCGGCGTACGGTGCTGGCGTTCCACGAGCTGCGTCACGAGTGGGGCGAGGCGATCTCCCGGCGGCTGCTCGGCAAGGCGCACCTCGAGGAGGGCGACGCGGACCGGGCGGTGGTGGAGTTGGAGAGCTCGGTGGCGATGCTGCGCGGCGTCGGGCAGCCGTTCCCGCTGGCGAACTCGCTGCACCTGCTCGCGCGAGCGCAGGCCACCCTCGGCAGGCACGACCGGGCCGTCGCGCTGGGCGAGGAGGCGCTGCACATCTTCGAGCACTTCGACTCCGCGTACGCCGACGACCTGCGCGAATCGCTGACGCGTTGGCGGAGCGCAGCCGGCGCGCAGTAGGAGCACAGGGCGCGCGCAGCGGCACCCAGCACAGTGATGGCAGTCACCCACCAAGGAGGTCTGCCATGACCAAGCTCATCAACCGCGTCGGCGACGCAATGCTCAGCAAGGTGCTCGGCCGCGAGGTGGCCGGCGCCTGCGTGCCGGAGCACGGCCAGTCGTGCTGCGCGGTGTCCAACGGCTACTGCTCGGGCGGTTCGTACTTCCGCTACTACCGGCGGAGCACCCTGTCCTGCACCGGCGTGTGCTCGGTCACGACGTCGTCGCCGATCTGCTACACCAAGAAGGTCGGCGCCTGCTGACCTGGCTCATCCTCGGGGGCCGCGCCGTCGGCGCGCCCCCCACCCCCCGCTGACTCGCTGAGGAGTTTCCATGCCGGGTTTCGCCTACGCCGCCATCGCCGTGATCGGCGCTGTCGCCGTACTCAACCTCGTCCTGACCCTGGCCCTGGCCCGGCGGCTCCGGGAGACGCAGACCGCCACCGCCCACGACGGCGGGGCCGCCCCCGAGGTGCTGCCCGCCCCGGGCCTGGAGGTCACCGGCTTCCCGCACGTCGACCTGACCGCCGGTCGGCGCACGGTGGTCATGCTGACCCCCACCTGTCCACCGTGCCAGACCATCCTGGACACCCTCACCGCAGACGCCCGGCGCTACCGCCACGACACCTTCGTGTTCATGATCGGAATGCCGGAGGACACGGTGGAGATGGCGCCCCGCCTGGCCGACTTCGACACGGCGACCATCAACGAGGACCAGGCCGAGAAGGAGTTCGGGGTCAAGGGCTTCCCCGCCGTGCTGTCGGTCGTCGACGGCGTCGTCGTCACCTCCAGCCACCAGCTTCCGGTCCTGGCCTGAGACGTGGCCACGCTGCGAGCCGCCCTGCGGCTGGGCTGCGCGGACCGCAGGGCGCTCGCCGCCACGGTCGCCCTCGTCGTCATCGGCGCGGCGCCCCCGATCGGCGTCGCGTGGTTCACCAAGCTGCTGTTTGACGAGGTCGGCAGGGGCCGCTCGGCCGACCCGTCGACCGCCACCTGGTACGCCGTGGCGATCGCCGTCCTGGGCGCGCTGGCGGCGATCGCCAGCCGGGTGTCCGGATACTTCACCACGGCCCTGCAGAACGCGATCACGATCGCCGCCGACGTGCGGCTGTACCGGAAACTGAACACCTTCGTCGGGCTGGGCCCGTTCGAGCAGCCGGCCCTGCGCGACCGGCTGGCGCTGGCCCAGCAGGCCGCCACCCAGGCGCCGTACGTGGTCGTCATGTTCGCGGTCGACGCGGCCCAGAACGTCGTCACCATCGGCGGCTTCGCCGTGATCCTGACGTCCCTCTGGCCGCCGGCCGGTCTGCTCCTGCTCGCCGTGGCGGTGCCCGACTTCCTCATCCAACTGCGACTGTCCCGGCGGACCGCACGGGCCGTGGAGGAAAGCGCCAGCCTGTTCCGGGCCCGGTTCCTGTTCCAGACCATGCTGACCGACCTGCGCGCCGCCCGGGAGGTGCGCCTCTACCACCTCGGCCGGTTCTTCCACGACCGGCTCATCCGCGCGGTGCGCTCGGCCGCCGGGATCGAGCTGGCCGCCGCCCGGCACACCACGACGGTGCAGGCGTGCTGGGCGTTGGCCGGCGCCGCGGTGACCCTCACCGCAACGGTGTTCGCGGTGAACGCCACGGTCCGTGGCCGGCTCAGCCTCGGCGACCTCACCCTCCTGCTGGCCGCGTTCGCCGCGGCGCACAGCGGCCTGGCCGGCATCGCCGCCCAACTCGGCGAGGCCGGCGCCGCCATGCGGCTGTTCCGGCACTACGTCGCCGTCCTCGACAGCCCCACCGACCTGGTCGACGGGACCCTGCCGGCGCCGCCGCTGCGCACCGCGATCAGGTTCGAGGACGTGTGGTTCCGCTACGACGAGGACGGCCCCTGGGTCCTGCGGGGCGTCGACCTCACGATCACCGCCGGGCAGGCCGTCGGGCTCGTCGGACTCAACGGGGCCGGCAAGAGCACCCTGGTCAAGCTGCTCTGCCGGTTCTACGACCCGGACCGCGGCCGGATCACGTGGGACGGGGTGGACCTGCGCGAGCTGCGGATCGAGACGGTGCGCCGGCGGATGGGCGCGGTGTTCCAGGACTTCATGTGCTACGACCTCACCGCCGAGGAGAACGTCGGCATCGGCCGGCTGCCGCACACGACCGAGCAGGTCGCCGAGGCCGCCGCGCACGCCGAGATCCACGACCGCCTCCGCGCCCTCCCCCACGGGTACGCCACGCTGCTCAGCCGCACCTTCGCCGGCCAGGACGGCGAGCCCGGCGTGACGCTCTCCGGCGGGCAGTGGCAGCGGGTCGCGCTCGCCCGGTCCCTGATGCGCGCCGACGCCGACCTGCTCATCCTGGACGAGCCCAGCTCCGGGCTCGACGCGGACGCCGAGACCCGCGTGCACGCCTCGCTGACCCGGATCCGCCACGGCCGCACCGGGCTGCTGATCTCCCACCGGCTCAGCACCCTGCGCGACGCGCGGCGCATCGTCGTGCTGGACGCCGGGCGCGTCGTCGAGTCGGGCACGCACGACGAGCTGATGGCGGCCGACGGTGAGTACGCCCGGCTCTTCCGCCTGCAGGCGGACGGCTATCAGCTGGCGACGACATGACCGGCTGGCTGCGCCGCCGCTGGCGCCTGGTGGTGGTGAGCGGGCAGAGCATGACGCCGACGCTGCGGGACGGCGACCGGCTCATCGTCCGCGTCGGCCGGGCGCCCGCCGTCGGTGACCTCGTCGTCTTCCGTGCCCGCGACGTCGTCCCCGCCGCGGACCTGACGTGGATGGTCAAACGAGTGCACCGGATCGAACCGGACGGCGCCGTGACGGTACGGGGCGACAACACCCACAGCCAGGACTCGCGGCATTTCGGCGCGGTGCCACCCGAGGCGGTCCTCGGCGTGGTCAGAGGGAGGCGATGACAGATGTACGTCGAGATCGGGTGCCGGGTGCTGCTCGGCACGGTCCTGCTGGCGGCGGCGGTCGGGAAGGTCTCCGGCCGCGACGCCTACCGCGAGTTCACGCGCTCCGTGCGCGACATGGGCTACCGGCCCGCCGGCCCGCTCGCCGCGGCCGTGGTCGCCACCGAGTTCACCGCCGTGGTCCTGCTGGCGGTGTTCCCGCTGGCCGGGTTCCTCGCCTCGGGCGCCCTGCTGCTCACCTTCACCGCCGCCATCGTCGCCAACCTGCGGCGCGGCGGCGGCACCTGCCGCTGCTTCGGCCGCACCACCGCGCCCCTGGGCCGGCACCACGTGTGGCGCAACGCGTTCCTCGTCGCCTGTGCCGTCGCCGGCGCGCTCGCGCCGGCCGGTGCGGTACGCCCCGGCGAGGCGGTCCTGGCCGGCGCCGCCGCGCTGGCCGTCGGCGTGCTGGTCGTCATGCTGGACGAGCTGCGCTACCTGTTCGGCGCTGCCAGCCGCACGTGACCTCGCCGGGGCCACGGGCGTGGCCGCGGCGCGAGGTGCAGACTGGCCCAACGGCCTGCTTGCCGAGTTGAAGGCGCGCGGCGCCGCCGGAGTGGGCGGCGCCGCGCACGACTCAGTGCCCGCCGAGGATCTGCTCGATGACCCAGCCCGCGATCGCGCGGGCCGTTCCAGCCGCAAGGCCGCGGACTGCGGCGAGCAGCAGCTGACACCTGGTGCTCGGGGTGTTGCCGGTATTGCTGGGCATGGGTGTCTCCCGTAGTCGGAGGAACAGGGAGCAAGCCGGCCGGCTGGCGTCTTCTGTTCTCCTCTTCGGGAGGTTTTCCGGTTGGGTTCTCTCCGCTACGGTTCACGTATGCGCAGGCCAGGCATGGCGATATTCGATCCAGTCCGGATCCGATCCGGAGCTGGCGCTGATGTTCAGGAACCGGCCGCGTGAAGATCGTCAGGGAGGCGCCGGCCGAGGTCGTCCGGTTCGCCGCGGAACTGCAAGCCCTGTACGACGGTGCCCGGCTACCGGGACGCCAGGTGCTGATCAGAGCGGCGGACGAGCAAGGGATCACGCTCAACGAGAAAACGCTGAGCGACTGGTTCCGCGGCAGGTCGGTGCCCCGCAGTGAGCCTGCCATCAAGTTTCTGATCGAGTACCTGCAGCCGATCGCTGAGCGCAGGGCTCAGCGCCCGCAACGCCTGTGGCCCTGGTGGCGGGAATTGCTTCAGGCCGCCCGGGCGGCGAATCGGCCGCAGGAGGCGGGACGGCCGCGGAGCCAGGTACTGGACACGCCCGTCCGACCGGCTGGCGCTGCGCCCTGGCCGCTGGTGCGTGACCGCACAGCCGTGGAAATGGGCGTCCACCCGGCCGCGTTCCTGCCGCCATCGACGTCGCCGCTGACGCTGTGGATGCAGGGCCGGCGCGAGCCGCAGCTGCCTCCGACCTATGTCACGCGGGAGCACGACGACGCATTGCTGGGCACCTTGCGCGCGGCGGTGCAGCGGGAATCGGGTGCGGTCCTCGTGGTGGGGCGGTCGTGCACCGGCAAGTCACGCTCGGCGTGGGAGGCGGTGTCGCGAGAACTAGGCGACTGGTTTCTTGTGGATCTGCGCGACCGACGCCAGATCCAACGACTGAGCGACGGGGACGAGCCGACTGGAGACTGCGTCCTATGGCTGGATAATCTGGATCTCACGGACAACCCTCCTCAGCTCGCGGAGATCGCCCTCGCGGTGCTCGACCAGCGCGGAGCGGTCGGACGGCGGGTCGTTGTTGTCACCATGTGGCATCAGCCGGAGACCGAGTCGCCCCGGCAACTCCGGGAACTCGCCAGAAGGACTGGCGCTGTGGTGCACGTCAGTGAGGACTGGACCGGGGCGGAACTAGATGAAGCTGCCCGTCTCGCCGCCGCGGACCGGGTGCTGGCCGCCGCGCTCCAGCAGACCGGCTTCAGCCCGTCGCAGATACTCGCGGGTGCCAAGTGGGCGCTCGGGCTGTGGCGTAACGCGCATGAGCGGCAGACGAGTGCCGTGCTGACCGCCGCGATCGATCTGGCTCGGCTCGGCATTGGCGTGCCGGGCGGCGCGCCGCTGACCCGTGACCTGCTAAAGAGTTGTTCGGCGTGTTACCTCACACGGCCGCCGAGCACCGACGACTGGTTCGAGCCAGCGTTACGGAAGGCGACAACTCCGCTGGAAGACGCCGTGTGGGCGCTGGCGCCGCCGCTGCCCGGCGCTACCGGGTACCGGCTGTTCGATCCACTGCTGGATTACGCCCGCCTCCAGCGGCACTACGAGCCGCTCCCCGCAGGGGTGTGGACCGCGCTGGCAGAGGCCGACTTCGGCCGGGAAGAATTCAGCCGACTGGCGCAAGAGGCCCGCGATCGGCTCCTTTTCCCGCAGGCGTCGGCTTTCGCGCAGCGGGCGAAACAGGCTGAGTCCCGGCTGTCTGTGCCGCCACGCCAACCGCCCCGGGTTCTGCCGCCGCCTCCTCGAACACCTCCGTCGCCGCCAACTCCGACGCTGAAGTTCGACTTCACCAGCCCGTCCCGGAACCGCGCGGACGCCCTACTCGAAGCCGACGACCTTGAGGGACTGCTGCACCACGCGATCAACTCGAACGACACCTACGTCCGGCGGCGGCTGGCCATGCTCTACGAACGGCGGGGCGATCGACGGGCCCTGCGAGAGTTGGCGACGTTCAGCCGGCGGGGTGCCCGGCACTGGGCGGCAATGCTGGCCCGCGAAGAAGACCCTGCTGAGCTGCTACGAGCGGTGGTGTGCGGCGACGGCTTCGCCCTCCGGGCGTTGCGAGACTGGCCGGTCGCCGGCCTCGACGATACGCAACGCGAAACCATCCTGCGCTTCGGCTTGACCCCGGAAGGCCGCCCGATACAGCGTAGGTAGAACTTTTCTCCCCGGCCAACTCTCGACAGGCGCCCTCAAACGGCGTCTCGTGGTCCTCGATCCGCCCGCTCGGGATGTTCCAGTAGGGGCCGCCCCACCGTGGGTACTCCTCGTACACGAGAACGACTTTGTCGTCGTGATGTGCGAGAACGCGGGAGTACCGGGACCGACACGGGGGCCATTCAACCTCACCTAAGCACCGTGCGCGGGCACGTCACAGCTTTCACTATCTGCGACAGATCCGTGCATCGGAATGCTGCGGTGGCGGACGACGCACCCGCACTGCGATCGCGTAGGTTCGCAGGGATGGGAGGCGAGAAAATCACGGTGCGACCGGCAGTTCTGGCCGACGTCGGGTCGCTCGTACGGATGCCTGCCTGCGACGCTTGCCGAGCAGGATCTGACCATCGTGGCCACCACCCAGTCCACGCAGCCCGTCACCGACGGTTGACCGGGCCATCAAACTCATCCACTGAGTGCCGATCGGACTTCGGTCGGGTCTGTGGATCTAACGGAGACCTCTCTGCTGCCGGCAGGTTGACAAGAGAGGTGCCGTTAGCGAGGCGGCCCTCGACGCCAACCCGGCCGACAAGGCCGAGGTCTACCGGCAACTCGGACTCCGGCTGAACTACCGGCCAGAAACGCAAACGGTGCGCGCTGAAGTGGATCTCAGCGCACACCGTGGGCAAATCGTTTGTGTCCGAGGGGGGATTCGAACCCCCACACGTATCTCCTGTGCACCAATCGGGTGCACATGCCCATAGGTTACTAAAGGACTGACTCAAGTTCAACTGAGACCCGCACACGCGGGCCCGTAACATTCCGTAGCAATCCTGGGCACCTCTCGCAGCGCGGTCCAGGCACGACGGAGCCGGGAAGGAAACACGTCGGCCTCGACAGCAATCGACAGGATCTTGCTCTCGCGAAATGAGGCACCCGCCCAGAAACCACGGGATCGCCTTGAATCCCCGCTGCCCGGACCGATCCTAGCGGGCAACATCTGCAGCCCTTAGCGCTACACACCGCGTGGGCAGTCTGGCTGGTGCCCGCACCGCCATTAGCCCGCTACCCAACGGAACTCGGTGGCATGGCTGGCAGCATATTCGCACCTAAGGTAACGCCTCGGCGGACAGCTTCATCCGCCAAATGAGCAACCAGCGGATGCGTCTCGCCACTCAGAGCACTGAGCGCACGTGCCACTTCATATATATCCGCTTTGACGTAGGTTGTCGTTGTTCCTGCTGCCGATCTGCCATCATGCCCTGCATAAGCTCGAGCAATGCCGTACCCAAAATTCCGCTCCACCCAGGTGAGCGTAGTATGGCGCAGCCAATGCATACTGACCTGCTGCGTAGCGACCCAAGGGAGGCGTTTTCCCAAGCGACTCCAGAGATAATCGTAGCGACGGCGTGTGATCGGCGCGCCGTTCCGATATCTGAATAGTCGCCCATCGTGCTCGCCTACGGCTCGATCGTCGTTGTGTTGAGCCAGCGCGACGGCCAACGTAGGCGAGATCGGTTGCCACCGCACTGTCTCGCCCTTCTCACGCAACTGGACGAGGCACTGCTCCGCGTCGAGGTCGATCCGGCGGAGCGCCAGTGCGCCCCCTCGCCGACACGCGGTTTCTTCATGGAGCCTGAGTAGAAGCGTGTCGAGCTCTGGATCATTTCCGCTGCCACTCGCCGCCTCGTTAATCAGGGCCAATTGGATGTCCGAGAGGGCTCGGCGAGTGCTTGGGAGGCGCCGGGGCTTAGGGACACGGGCGGCAGGGTTCTCTGCCTCAGAGATCAGTCCGTCGGCCACAGCATATGAGTACAGGCATCGCATAGCGGAGATGAAGTGCTCTATAGCGGTTCGGCCGCCACGCGAGTTCCGCCGAACAGTCACACTCTTTCTCATAGCCTCAGCGAACTGTCTGATCTCCATGGGCGTTGGCTCATCGATTCGTCGATCACCCCATGCTTGACCGACTCGATTCCAATAAGTGCCGTAGACACGAAGCGTACCTGCGGCAACGGCGAGGGAAACCCGCGCAATATATTCGTGGAATGTTGGCAGACTCTTCGCCCGCATTGGCGCGCCATCGAGTAGTTGCTCAGCCGTCAGTCCCAGCCGGCCCAATAGCAGCCGCACCGCCTCCAACTCATTGCTGCCTGCACCCACAGGTGCGTCGTCGGTCATAGTTCGGCTTCCCTACGCATACTCGTTCAGACTGCCGAATACCCGATCGAGCCTACTCATCGTGCTAATCTGGAGCACTCCGGAACGTTGATCAGCCGCGATCAACAAACGATCTCCCGCGATAATGCCTAGTTCGCGCTGAACGATCAGCGGGAGGCGTATATGACCTTGCCCGGTAATTGACCAACCGCCCGCCTTGTCGGCGGTGACAGTAACGGTCTCAGCTCCTGTCGCAAAATTTACAGATTGAGCGGGAGTCCATCGTAATACGCGAAGTGCGGATCGATCAGCCAGACGGCCGCGTCTATCGCAAACAGTGACGCAGTAGTAGTTTGGCGATCTCTCCAGACGCTTGAAGGGTTTGGAGAGCGGGAGCCCGGGCGGGTCTGACCGAGTGAGGATATCAACGTCGCCAGATGACTGCGTATTGTTTATCCAACCGGATGAAGGTTGGGCTGAGTCTCGAGCTAGCCAGGATGCCATGCCTCGCTCCTTCTATCACAAAAGCCGCCTCCGATGACTCTCCGGCCTTCTTATCGCGATCATGTCGTTAGATCATCGCTTTGCCCAGTGATAACGGCCGACCCGTTCTGCTTGGCTGCCCAATGTGCTTTCTTCGATCCGCCACAGTCTGACTTTGCCGGCGTTCGGATTGCTCTGTAGGTTAGCTCTCAGAGTAACTGCGCCCTTTGAAAACCACCAGAAATCTGGCCAACGATGGCTGATTTGGGAGACTTGGTTCATGTGCTTCGGCGGTGACGCGGGCGCTCGGTATAGCACTAGATGTTGGATGACTTCGTATCGGTCGTTCCTTGCCCCGGACCTGATGGCCCGCCGGGGCGCGGTAGTGCCGACCTGTCGCGGCATGGCTAGGGTGCGGCCGTGGGGTTCGACGTACCGAGGGTCATCAAGCAGGTTGAGAAGTCTGATCTTGTTGCGTTGACCGAGAAGGCACGCACGCGGCATCTAGGCGTTGGCCGGCGCATCGAGTGGCATTCCGCCAATGTTGCGGATTCCTCCAACGGTGCGCTCTGGGCGGTCCTTCGCGAGAGCCATCCTCAACCGTGTTACCGGTGCCAGGTCGTGATCAAGTGTAGCGGCGGCATCGAGAACTTCCTGCTGGACGTGCTGCCCGACGACTTCGAGCGGCTGCCGGATCTGCCCGAGGAACGTCTCGTGCAACTCGCCCGATGGGCCTTGAGTCACGTTCCAGTCAGCCCACTGCCGGCCGAGTACATGGCGGAGTGGAACAGGGCCCGCGGTCACGGGGGAATCTCATCGCACACCCCACCGCCGCCAGGTGCTGAGAACCCAATCCGGCGGGTGGGACCTCATGATCCTTCGTTGGCTGACGGGCGAACACGGGACCGGGAACGTTGACCGCGGCTGGTATGACGGTCGATGTGACCGTGATCGCGGCTGTTCTGCTCGTCTGCGGCGTTGCCCTGATGGTCTGCTGGATCGTGGTCGCGTCCGCGTTCGGTGGCACGTTGCTGTGGGCGGTGCAGTGGAAATGTGTCTCATCCAGCTCGTTCCGGCCAATCCGCCTCTACGGGCTGAGTAAGGGCGGGCGGAAGCTGCTCCGGTCAGCCGCTGGGCCTGGGGCTATTCGACGGCTGGTCGCCCGCGAGTCATGGCGGCGCGTGCTTCTGTTGTTGATGGTGCCGCTGGTGGGCTTCATGGTGCCGGTGAGTCTCCCCTACGCCGTCCGGCTCCTGGTGCCTGGCTCCATGGCGAGCGGCGCCCTCGCGGATACAGCCGCAAGAGTCAGCCTCCTCACGGGCACCCTCGGCGCAATGGTGGCGGTACGCGTCTTCCTCAACGGGTTGCGCTACATCGCTCAGCCTGACAAGCCACGCGGCAAGCTCCCGGCCTTGCGATTCCCCAATGATCTCTCCGTTCGGGGCAGAGACCGTGTCGCGGCTAACGCCTTCTGGTTCACGATGGCGCATACCGTCGAGGTGCTAGCCGTCATGTATCCCGTCGTGGTCCTGGCCGCTGCGGCGCCCGGCGTGGTGGGTTCCCCCGGTGAGGCGCCGGTTGACGACGCCGCGTGGCCGCCTCTGCTCGGCATCATCGTGGTATTCCTGGCGCTGATGCCACTGGTGGTGCCGGCGCACTTCGCCGCATCGCGGCTGCGCCGTCGCCTCGCTGGCTGGGAGTTGTCGATTGACATCTGCCAGTCATTGGGCCCGCCCGACGAGGAAGATCGTGGCGACTCGCTGGAGATGCCCGAGACCCTTCGCCCGCTTGCCGACGCCCACCGGAACAGGCTTGTCGGCATCGTCGTGCTACTCGATCAGACTGCCGTGCTGTGGGACCGTCGACAACCACGAGGGTTCGTCCCGCACCCCGCAGCGACCATGCTCCGCGCTGTCAGTGCGTCGATCCGCCGCCACCTGCAAAGCCCTCACTCTTGCCAACCGACCATTCCCGGCGACCTGCGAGAGACGCTGCGCAGGGTCCTGGACCTACTCGTCGAACCGGACCAGACATCGGCGATGCGTGAGCTCGCCGGCAGGGTCCAAGCGTTCGACGAGGACGGACGGCCCACGATCGAGACGTTCGTCAGGCCACCCAGCCGCCTGGCAGTGACGATCACGAAGCTGACCGACGGCGCGCAGCGAACCGCCGCCGTCCTGGCCGCTCTTGCGGGGATAGCCGCGACGTTCATCGCTGTGGCGCTGGCCATCGTCGGAGAGATCGATTCCGATGCCTTACTGGGCCACATGAAGTAGCCATCACGATTCTGACCAGGGGCGCCCTCGGGAGTTGCTTCGGGCAGTGGGCGCAGTGGACATCGCTGGCTGACAGGCACCGGTTTTGCGGTTAGTGCGAGGAGGCCGACGACGGGGTTCGCGAGGTCACTGCGGCTCGGCCTTGCCTTGCCCGCCGGTGCGGCACTGACAGTTAGTGGTGTTTCCGCCTACGCTCTGCGCATGTCGACCACTCATCAGGACGCTGCAGGTGACCGGCAGGGGCTTGTGCCTGACAGCGATCCGAACCGGCCGTTGCCCATGGACTGGCAGCGTTACGCCGACGAGGTCATGTCGCAGTGGTACGACCTGTTGGGGACAGATCCCGAGGAGTCGATGGTCCAGGAGTTTCTCGAACTTCACCCGGCGATGGTGCCCGGCGGGAGTGGCGATGTCGGGCCTGGTGGGCATCACGGGTCAGAGATGTCGGCTGTTTTTCGGCGACCCATGCTGGTTGGCAACGGCCCGAGTTTCGAACCTGATTTCATGTGGGTGACGCGATCCTCCGCGCTCATCACGCCCATTTTGGTTGAGATTGAGCGGCCGGGGAAGCGTTGGTTCCAGCAGAATGGGCGCCCTACCGCCCACTTTCGGGATGCGCATGATCAGCTCAATGACTGGCGTTCTTGGTTCGCCCGCGACGGCAATAGGGCGACCTTCCGTGAGAATTTCTTGTTCGGCGACAGCTTCTCCGATCGTCCGATCGAGCCGCAGTTTGTGCTGGTGTATGGCCGGGCCCTTGAGTTCGAGGCGGGCGGAGGCCATACAAACCCTCGCGCTATTCGGCACAAGCGCGAGAGTCAGCGAGCCGAGAGTGAGACTTTTCTGACGTTCGATTCCCTGCGTCCCAGGTATGATCATGGGAGATCGATAACACTTACCATGACGACCACTGGACCTCGGCTATTTTGTTTTTCGCCCTGTTACGGAACGAGAACTGACACTGGCCCCACCAGCGTACTGCTTGGAGATCCTACGGAGGCTTTGGCGAGATCCGTGATGATGAGCAGCGCACGAAAAGACTATATTGCCCGCCGGTGGGCCTATTGGGGTGATGTCGAGCTGAGCAGTCGGGCGGGTACAACGCGGGTTCGTTGGCGAAGAACTGGAGTCGAGTAGACCTTGTCACCCTCCCCCGATTGGCTGACAAAATGGCACGACGCTCTGTAGACTTTGACCCAGATCCGGATGATTATTACTCCGCGACGCGGTTTGATGTCCTGGTGTCGCAGATGCGGGAAGTTAAACGCATGCTGCGCGAGGGCTCATCGGCGCAGCTGCGGGTCGCTTACATACTCCTAGATAATGCGGCCGAGGTGATCATGTACCGGTCAATCTACCCGGAACTGATTAACAATGACTTTCACGCAACTATTTTAAGGAGATGGGAAGAAGTCGTCGCGGGAACCGACGATCCGACGGCTTTGGAACACTACGAAGAAGCGAAGCGCCGGGTCATCCCGCCCAAAAAGCTGCACAAAATCGAGAATGACTTCGCGGAGAAGGCCAATTTTCTGCTAGGAAGGGGCAAGGTCATTCCGGATCTTGCTGCCTCGTTGAAGGAGCTTCATCGCTACCGCAACGAAATGTACCACCGGGATCATGTGCGGTATGACGTACTTAAGGCCGTGACCGCTATTTACTTCGATGTCGCCTGCTTGCTGCTGGAACGCTACGACGAGACCACCCAGCATCCGGTTTGGCTTGGCCCTCCGATAACCGTCGGTGGAAACGTCACGGGAGAGGAGTTCAAACCACCAGCTAGCGTGCTGGTTGACGAGCTTAAGTCGGGAATGAAGTGGGACTGGCCCGCGATAGCACGTGAGTTGAAAGAGAATCTTGAGGGGCGGTTTCAAAAGTTGACTTCAACGGTCAAGGTTTTGGATCTCCTCCTCGGTAACATTGGGGATGATGTAGTTCTGAAGCTTGCGCAGACGTATCGGTCACATGCCACTTCAGGGCCAGACGACCTGAAGAACTTAGCTGTCGAGCATCTGTCCACGAAGGATTTGGGGCAGTGGGTTCGCCGGACTGAGCGTCTCGACCCAAATGGAGACCACATCCGGTTCTTCAATCATCTTGCAGAAATCGAGCGGTCGTTCGAGGCCTTGGAGGAGCCCGTCCAGGCGCTCTTCGAAGATCTGGAGCGGACGCACACCCTGGCCGTCGAGGAGCAGATAGAGGCTCGGCGGATTGAACGATTCAACAATCGGCTTGGCGACCGAGAACCTGACCAAGGCTAGGCCACGTGCCTAAGACGCAGGCAGGGGATGGAGTGGCGGCATGGAGAACTTCACTGCTGATTCCGAGCAATTGCGGGAACGGCTGGAAGCGAAGCTTCAACCTTGGCGCATACGAGCGACCTTGAGTTTTGCGGGCCTCTATCAATTAACACATGAGCTGATCAAAACGGCTGTGGTTGACGGAGTACGTCAGTTCTACCTGACCGGGTTCGACGAGTCCGGCAGCATCTACGACGAGGTCGCCTATGCCGAGAAAGTGTTAGCACTGGACCCCAGGAGGCGCCTTTTCCCAGCGTCACTTAGGTGGCTCGTCGAACTGGAGGCGATTTCTGCGGGACAGGCAGACCGCCTAGATCGCATCTACGCGCACAGACACGAACTGACGCACGAGTTGGGCAAGTACATCGTCGACCTAGACTTCGAACCCGATATGCAGCTCTTTGTCGACGCGCTCGAAATATTACGCGATATTCACCGGTTCTGGACTCAGGTTGAATTCGATGTCGGCACTTTCGAGGAATACGGCAACGTTTCCCTTGATGACGTAACGCCCGGCCCGATCCTCCTGCTTCAGATGTGCGTTGACGCATACGTCGAGGGCCTTGAAGATGACGGTTCGGATCAAGCTCGCGCCTGAGCGTTCACGGCAGTCTCTCCTCCCGCGCGGAGGTCAGTTACTGCATCGGACCTGAAGGACGCTTCGGGTCAGACGGTGCGGGTACGCGAGCGTCATCGCGTCCCTGCGGCTCTGGAGCGTTTCTATTTCGAAGCTGCGGTTGTCTCGCCGATGATCCGGCGTTGGTTGGCGCAGATCTGGGTGTGTACCTGTGTCGCGTTGACTCCCCACAGCTGGGCTAGATTCTCGACCATGTCGGGCAGGTTGGCCGGCTGGCACGGTTGGCCGGCACGGCGGGTGTGCGGGCCGTCGGTTTCGAAGAGCACTCGGTCGTGAGGCAGTTTCGCCAGCAGGGTGCGCCCCTTGGCGCTGGCGAGCATGGCCGGATTGATCGAGAAGTGCAGGCCGGCTGCGAGTGCGTCGTCGGCGACGTCGAGGGGCCCGGTGTACCAGTGCAGCACCGCTCGGATGCCGGCATCGGCTAGGCGTTGCACGGCGATGCGGTCGGCGCCGCGGGTGTGCACGGATACCGGCCGGTCTTGTAGCTGCGGCAACGCCAACAGCGCGTCGAAGGTCCTCAGCTGTGTGGTTCGGGTGTCGCGGCCGGCCGGGGAGAAGTCCAAGCCGATTTCCCCGATCCAGGCCGCGTCGGCGGCGTGCCGGCTGAAGCGCAGCACGCCGCCCATCCCCAGCCGCTCGGCGTTGAGTGGGTGCAGGCCGAGAGCCGCGCGGGCCGGGCCGCTTCGAGGAAGCAGCGTCGCCATCCGACGGTAGTCATCGGGGCCGTTGGTCACCGCTACCAGCTCGACGCCGGCGGTTGTCGCGCCCGCCAGGATGTAGCTGGGGTCGGGGTAGGCGTCGAGGTGGCAGTGGGTGTCGAGGAGGACGTCGGTCACCGGTTCCTCCACACGGTCGTGGTCAACTGGGCTAGCTTTCCGGTGCTGCCGCCAAGCCATTCGCGGATCTCGGCGGCGCCACGGAGCCACAGCTGTAGGTGGTCCTGGTGCTCGCCGACGGGTAATGGTGCGTTGCGCATGATGGCCAGTTCGTCGCGGTGTGGGCTGACGCCGTGGACGATAGCTCGCAGATCGGCACCGGTGCGCTCGGCCGGGTCGAGCAACCCGGCATCGCTGAGCGCGTCCCAGGCGTACTGGTCGGGCAGGTCGCGTCGGATGCGCCTCAGCGCGGCGCGGCGTACCAGGCAGGGTAGGCAGTAGCCGCAGTTGCCCTGCTTCCGGTCCCGCCATCGTGGGGTTTCCGGGTGCGCGCAGGAGACGCTGCTGGGGGCGAGCTTGGCGAGGAGCCGCGGGTTGCGGCACGCTGCCAGCATCTCTCCCTTGGTCTGCAACCGGTACGGATTGATGATCGGGTTGCTGAGGCCGAGGGCGCGGCATGAGCCGGTGAGCAGGGCAACGAAGTGTGGATGGGTGGTGCGGGTGCTAGCCGATCCGGTGCGTGCCCGGGTTAGCGGCACGTTCAGGCCGATCCAGCCGTTCTCCGGGACGTAGACCGGTACGTCGGGGCCGGCCGCGGAGGCGGCGGCCAGCGCGGCGGTGATGAACAGGAGCGACCGGGATCGGGTGGTGCGTTCGCGTTCGGTGGGCAGCGGCTGGGTTTGGGTCTCGTCCGGGGGCGCGGGGCGGCAGAAGAGGCGTCGTAGCTGGACCCGTTGGCCGTAGACGTCGACGAGGGCGGCGTGCAGGTCACGCTGGGCGGTGGACGCTTGGCCTCCCTCGTGGTGCCCGACCAGCAGCAGCCGCCGCTCGGGGTCTTCTTCGAGCAGGTCGATGACGCCACACAGTGAGTCCAGACCGCCGGAGAACAACGACACCGCGTCGACGTCCAGCCCGGCTGGCTCGCTGATGATCCGGCGGGTGCGGCGGGGCCGGATGTGCCACCGGTCGCCGGTGAGGAACCCGAGCGTGCCAGCCCACTCGGCCTGCTCCCACGCCCCGGGGTCGCTGGCGGGCACGTCGACGTGCAAGGTGCGGGTCCACCCGTCGATTTGAGGTTCGCGTGGCACGGTCCGGTCGCCGCAGTAGACTCCCGCGGCGAAGCGCAGCAGTTCGATGCCGATGGTGGTGGGTGTCCAGTCGGTGAAGAAGCCGGTGGTGAATTCGATGGTGGCTTCCCGGCGGCCGGGTGCCCAGTCCAGGAGCCGGTCGATGCCAGCAGGTGCGGCGGCGGCGGACGGGGCGGACCGGATCCGCAGCCGTACGGTGTCGGCGTCCACGTCAATCCTCCAGCACGCTCAGCGCGTCGTAGACCGCGCGCAGTGAATCATCGATGATGGTGCGGCCGGGCGGGCCGGACCAGTCGACCTCCAACGCGTCGTCGGGCAGGCGCAGGTGCACGAAGCTGCGCACCATCCGTTGCAGATCCTCTTCGGCGCGTTGGGCCTTCACCGGGTCGTCGAGGCGGGCCAGGCGCTCGGCGATCACCGGGATGCGGTTGTAGACGTATCGGGCTAGGAACAGCTCCAACATGTCCCGCACGCCGTCTGCGTCCAGCCGCACGGCGTCGAGGTCGGCCCAGCTGTCGGCGTCCGGGAACAGGTCGGCGAGGACGTCGAACATGGCGTCGCGTGCGGCCTGTCCGTCGATGTCGGCGCCGTCTCCTGCGACGTATCCGGCCAGTGCGTCGAGTACAGCGAGCCGGTCGGCGCCCACGAGGTCGCCGAGGCCCTGCCCTGCGAGGGCGGTCCCGAGTCCGTCGGTGGCGATTCCGGCGAGGACGGCGCCGAGCCGTTGGGCACCGACCCGGCCGGCACGGGCGCCGGCGACCGCACCGGCCGCCCCGCCGAGCACGGGCACGTGCCGGGATAGCAACCGTCGCAACGTGGTGGGGCTGCGCTGCCCAGTATCGGCGGCGCGCATGAGCGATGTCGCGGCGTGCTTGAGCGGCGTCCACGCGCCGCCGGTGCCGCCGGTACGGTCGGTCGAGGTTCCCATCAGCGCCCCGTACGGCTACTGGTGCGCCGGACCAGGGCGACCATCCCGGTCAGCTCCGCCCGGCCACTGGCGGCCCACTTGTCCAACAAGGCGACGGTACGCGGGTCGGCGATCGGTAGGCGCGCCCCGGCGGTGGGGACGTGCACGGCGGGCACCGCGGCCACGGGCAGCCGGTCGAGCGCGGTGAACAACACCTCGCGCGAGTCCTCGATTCGGGCCACTGTCTCGCAGACCGCGACGAACGCGTCCTCGGGGGTGGTCAGCAGCGCTCGGGCGAGAGCCTCGATGACCGCGTCCCTGTCGGTCGGCTCCGCCGTGGCCAAGGTGCCGATGGCCGCACGGCGTACCGGGTCAATGGTGCCCAGGAGTTGGCCGAGCAACCGCTGCTGACTGCTGGACAGTCGAGCGATTGACACCGCAGCCAAGCTCAACCGGTCCCGCGAGTAGGTGAAGTAGGGTCGCAGGTCAACCGATGCCAGCTGCGGTGACAACGCCAGCCAATCTCGCACCGGCGGTCTGTTCGCCCACTGCTGCACCGCCTCATCGACCGGCGGGGCGGCCGCCTGCCGAGGCACGCGGGATCGGGATCTGGTTGCGCGGGTACCGCCCTCGGCGTCGGCGGACGGGCCTGGGTCCTGATCGGGCAGCGGGGCGGTATCGGAGCGCCGCAGGTGTTCGGCGGCCGTCAACTGCGGACAGGAGGGCCCGCCGCTGTCGATCTGCCAGTCGAACAGCTGTTGGAACTCGGCGAAGTGCTGCTGTTCGAGCAACATCAGCTTGGCCAGAACCGCCGGGTCCAGGCTCACCTTGCGTCGGGCCGCGCTGCGACGCCGCAGCTGCAAGGTGTTGAGGAACTGCTTGATCTGGCGGGGGTTACCCCGGGAGCCCGACGCTAGGACCGGTGCGATTGCGGCCGCCCATTGCAGGTCGGCTACCAGCTCGGTCGGGACGTCGACGTCGAGTTCACCAAGAGTGCCGAGGGTGAAGACCACCTCGAGTGTGTGGGCTGCTCGTTGAGCGGCGACGTGGTCACGAACCCGTTGGAAGGATGGTCGGTCCAAGTGCAGCTCGGCCAGCAGCAGGTTGACGTAGGTGACCGCTTCCGGGACGGCCAGTGCGGGGACGGTAATCTTCTGCTGGAACATCTTTTCGAGGTACTGCGCGCCGATCCCCGAGCCGTTGTCGTCGCGCAGCGCCGGGTACCGGGCGTCGACCGCAGACTCCACGACCTTCTGGTGAGCGGCGAGCACGAATGCGGTCCGGGGCGCGCCCAACAGCAGTCGGATCGCTTCGAAGGTGTCCACAACCGTCTCGGGAAGGCAACGGTCGAGGTCGTCGATGAACACCACAACAGCGGCGACTTCATCGAGTGAGTTCACCAACGTGGCGAAACGGCTACGGAACTCGTCGACCGTGGTGATGGTCTCGCCATCGTCGACCGGTCCGGCTAAATCTCCGGCGGTTCGCTGTCCCGCCGTCGTGACGGCTATTTGGGCTGTCTGCTGTGCCATCTTGACCAATTCAGGGTCGAGGCTGGGGTCCACGAAGCCAGCTATGGCCGGCACCGCTGTGGGAATGAGTTCGATCCCCCCGCTTACCACCCGGCGGCTCTGCCGGCGCAGCCGCCGGCCCAGCGCCTTGAGTCGGCCGATCTCTTCCTTGCGCTGCGGGACCTCGGTCGCCAGCTCGCCCAGCACGGCCGACATCAGCGAAACCTTCACATCCTCGTAGTCCTCGTAGCGCCACGGGCTGAACTGCACACACACATATCGGCTGCGGAAGTCGTCTCCAGCCTCATCGGTGGCCGACAAGGCCTTCAGTTCGGTGCAGGCCAGGCTCATCAGGCTGCTTTTGCCCGACCCCCAGTCCCCGAGCACTCCCACCGTCAACGGCAACAGCCGCGGTTCGGACAGGACAATGACCAGGCTATCGACGAGGAACTCGAAGCCCAGCAAATCGATGTCGGTCTCGTTGTCTGGCCACATGTCGCATCCCCCACGGTCGTCATCGACCCTGAGCTGCCGAGTCCTTGCGGCAGCGGGATCGGCCGAGAACGCTACCCCCGCCTTTCCTCAGTGGGTACAGCGTGGTGGTCACGGACAGTGGCTGGGCGGTGGCGCGATCCGTCCTCTTGGCTGGACGTTTCACACGATGTAAAGGCTCAGTTGACCGAGTGGCTGGGCGGGCCGGCGCCGGGCTGCATCGAATGTCGAGCTAGCACCGAATTCGGCGGGCTGATCGGTGGATGCAAGCACTGGGGCGGTTCGGCGGTGCGGTTAGGCCTTGCTGGGGTTGTGCGATTTTGGGCGACGACGCGGTGTGCCCGGGACGCGGCTGAGGCGACGGCCGCTTTCGTCCTCGATGCTGCCCGTAGCCGGCCCAGCCTCGGGAGCGCGTCCCAAGCCTGACGTTCTTCCCGAAGGTTGTCGTGGGGTAAGCAGGCCGGCGGTGGCGAGCATGCTCGTGATCGCTACCGCGGACGTGGGCAGTCTTAGGCTGCCGTGCTGGGCGAGAGGGGCGGCGTCGGCGAGATAGCGTGACGTGCTGCGGATTGCGCCTCGCCGAGATTCGCCGCCGCCCAATCCCCGACCCGTCGTTGCTCGGTTGTGGGGCTTCCGGCGCCCGTCGGGGTGGTGCCGGCATCATGCTCATGGAGCCAGGAGGTGTCGGGGGTGCCCGGGTCGTGTGATGTGGTGGTCGTCGGGGGCGGGCAGGCGGGCCTGGCGGCGGGCTACTACCTGCGCCGTGCTGGCCTGGAGTACGTCATCCTCGATGCTCAGTCGCAGCCGGGTGGCGCGTGGCGGCATGGCTGGGACTCGTTGCGGTTGTTCTCCCCGGCGCCGTACAGCCCGCTGCCGGGGTGGGGTATGCCAGGCCAGGACGGTGAGGAGTTCCCGAGCGCCGGGCACGTCGTGGACTATCTGCGGGCCTACGAGCAGCGCTACGACCTCGCGGTGCGTCGCCCGGTCCGGGTTCAGGAGGTGCGGCCGGCGGGCGAGCGCTTGGCGGTGCAGACTGACGCCGGAACGTGGTCTGCCCGGTACGTCATCTCGGCGACCGGGACGTGGCAGTGCCCGTACGTGCCGGACGTCCCGGGCCGGGAGGAGTTCCTTGGCCGGCAGGTGCACACCGTGCAGTACGCCTCGCCTCAGGAGTTCCGCGGGCAGCGGGTCGTCATCGTCGGTGGGGGCAACTCCGGGGCGCAGATCCTGGCCGATGTGTCGCGGGTCGCCGAGGTCACCTGGGTCACTCGGCGTCGGCCGCGGTTCATGCCGGACGACGTGGACGGGCGGGTGCTGTTTGATGTGGCCGCCAGGAAGGCCTCCGGTGCGGCCGGTGGCGGGGTGAGCGACCTTGGGGACATCGTGATGGTGCCCAGCGTCGTCGACGCGCGTGAGCGCGGTGTGCTGCATGCCCGCGAGATGTTCACCCGGCTGAGCGCGCACGGCGTGTGTTGGGCCGACGGCACCGAACAGCCGTGTGACGCGGTCATCTGGTGCACCGGGTTCCGCCCGGACCTCGCCCACCTCGCGCCGCTGCTGCCCGGGTGGCGGCAGGGCACGGCGCCCACCGACGGTACGAGGTCGGTGGACGAGCCCCGCCTCTACCTGCTGGGCTACGGGGACTGGACCGGGTCGGCGTCGGCAACGTTGGTGGGCGCGGGGCGCACGGCCAAGGCCACGGTCGCGGACATCAGTGCCCAACTGGCCGGCTAGCCCCGCAACGAAATCGCCACCAGCGTCCTGGCCCGGTTGCTGCTGGCGCCGGTTAGGGCAGGGCGGCGAGGTAGCGCTCGGCGTCGAGGGCGGCGGCACAGCCGGTGCCGGCGGCGGTGATGGCTTGCCGGTAGGTGTGGTCGACGAGGTCACCGGCGGCGAACACGCCGGGCAGGTTGGTGCGGGTGCCCGGGGAGTCGACGATGACGTAGCCGTCGTCGTCGAGGGCGACCTGGCCGCGGAACAGGTCGCTGCGGGGGTCGTGGCCGATGGCGACGAACACGCCGGTGACGTCCAAGACCCGCATCTGGCCGGTGTGCACGTCGCGCAAGCGCGCTGCGGTGACGGCACCGTCGTGGCCGATGATGTCCTCGACGACGCTGTTCCACGCCACTTGGATCTTGTTATTGCTCAGCGCCCGCTCGGCCATGATCTGGCTGGCGCGGAAGTTGTCGCGGCGGTGGATGATGGTGACGCTGCGGGCGAAGCGGGTGAGGAAGGTGGCTTCTTCCATGGCGGTGTCGCCGCCGCCGACCACGGCGATGTCCTGGTCGCGGAAGAAGTACCCGTCGCAGGTGGCGCAGGCGGACACGCCGTGGCCGAGGAGTTCGGCCTCGCCGGGGACGCCGAGGGGCCGCCAGGCGGAGCCGCTGGCGAGGATGACCGCGAGGGCCTGGTGGGTTTGCTCGCCGATCCACACGGTCTTGACGTCGCCGGTGAGGTCGACGCGGGTGACGTCGTCGGTGATGAACTGGGCGCCGAAGCGGTCGGCCTGCTTTCGCAGGTTGTCCATCAGGTCGGGGCCGGTGATGCCGCCGGGGAAGCCGGGGAAATTCTCCACCTCGGTGGTGGTCATCAGCGCCCCGCCGGACTGGCTGCCCTCGATGAGCAGGGGTGCGAGGTTGGCGCGGGCGGCGTAGAGGGCGGCGGTGTATCCGGCGGGTCCGGAACCGATGATGATCAGGCGGTGCGGATCGGACACGAAGGGCTCCTGCTCAGGGACAGCCGCCCGCCGACGGCGGGGTCGGCGGGCGGGGGGTGGTTGACAGGGTCAGGCGGCGGTGCGCAGCTCGCCGAGGAGTTTTTCCACCCGGGTTCGGATCTCGTCGCGGATGGGGCGGACGGATTCGACGCCCTTGCCGGCGGGGTCTTCGAGCTTCCAGTCCTCGTAGCGCTTACCGGGGAAGACCGGGCAGGCGTCACCGCATCCCATGGTGACGATGACGTCCGAGGATTCCGCGGTGGCGTACTCGAGGAGCTTCGGGGTTTGGTCGGTGATGTCGATGCCGACCTCGCGCATGGCCTCGACGGCGGCGGGGTTGACGGTGTCGGCGGGGGCGGAGCCGGCGGAGCGGACCTCGACGGTGTCACCGGCGAGGTGGCGCAGCCAACCGGCGGCCATCTGGGAGCGACCGGCGTTGTGGACGCAGACGAACAGGACGCTGGGCTTGTCGGACATCAGAAGCCTTTCTGGCAGTGCGGTTCGCGGAGCCGGTTGACCGGCGCCTCGTCAGATATGGAGGGCCGGGAGCTCTCGGGGTCGCTGTTGCGGTCGAGCAGCCGGTACCGGCCGATGTGACGGGCCGGGTTGAGGAGCTCCCGGCCGGGTCTGTCCCCGTCACGGTGCTCGCTGGTGACGGTCATGGGCGGTGATCGAGTGCAGGGTCGCGGTCGTCAGCGGGAACGACCACGTGGTCGGCGGCCCTCCCGGCGTCCGGGTAGAGCGCGGCCAGCAGACCGAGGCCCACGACGAGGCCAACCAGTTGGGCGATGACGAAGCCGGGAACGGAGGTGGGGGCGATGCCGGCGAAGGTGTCGGTGAACGCGCGGCCGATCGTCACCGCCGGGTTGGCGAACGACGTGGACGAGGTGAACCAGTAGGCGGCGCCGATGTACGCGCCGACGGCGGCCGGGGCGACGGGGGCGCGGCCGGAGCGGGCCAGGGCGAAGACCAGCAGGATCAGGCCGGTGGTGGCGACGACCTCACCGAGCCACAGGTGGCCGGCGGCCCGGTCCTTGGCGGAGAAGTCGACCGCGATGAGGTCGAACATCAGGTTCGCCAGCACCGACCCGGCGATCGCCCCAGCGACCTGAGCGGCCACGTACCCGCCCAGGTCCCGACCGGACAGGCCGGTGCCGGCGCGGCGGCCGAGGAACCAGTCGGCGGCGGAGACCACCGGGTTGAAATGGGCGCCGGAGACCGGGCCGAAGATCAGGATCAGCGCGCCGAGGGCGAACGCGGTGGCGATCGAGTTCTCCAGCAACTGCAACCCGACGTCGTCCGGAGACAGAGTGGTGGCCATGATGCCGGAGCCCACCACGGCGGTGACCAGCAGGGCGGTCCCGAGAAACTCGGCCAGCAGGCGCCGCCAAAGTGCGATGGTCATCAGTCTGTTCTCTCCTAGTGCGCTAACGGTGCGACCCGACATCGGGCCGGCGGGTCTATCGGGTGGCGGTGACGTTCAGGTCATCGAGCAGGCGGCGGACGCGGCGTTCGATCTCGTCGCGGATCGGCCGGACGTCGGCCAGGCTCTGGTCGGCGGGGTCGTCGAGGTCCCAGTTCTCGTAGCGGGTGCCGGGAAAGACCGGGCACGCGTCGCCGCAGCCCATGGTGACCACGACGTCGGCGGCGCGGATCACCTCGTCGGTCCAGGGCTTGGGGAACTCGTCGGTGATGTCGATGCCACGTTCGGTCATCGCCGCGATCGCGGCGGGGTTGACCTCGATGCCGGGCTCACTCCCTCCGGACCACGCCACCGCCTGCTCGCCGGCGAGGTGGGTGAAGAAACCCAACGCCATCTGGGAGCGGCCGGCGTTGTGCGTGCAGAGGAACAGCACCACTGGGCGGCCGTCGCGGTGGTGACCCTCGACCCGTGCGAGGGCGCGCAGGCGCTGACGGGCGAAGCGCTCGGCGAGCAGGGGCAGGTAGTTGGGGATGCTGCCGGCGGTGGCGAACTGGTCGTAGCTGGAATGCAGGAACGCCTCGATGGTCTCGGCGCCGTAGATGCCGGCGAATTCGGCGGCGAGGCGGGTGGCCGCGGTGCGCAGGGCGACCTGCTGGTCGACGGAGATTTCCTGAAGCGGGTGGGGGCTGGTGTCAGTCACGGTGCTCTCCCGGATTCATGGTGGGGGTGATGACGGGGGCGACGCGCTCGACGCGGGCGGCGAGGTCGGCGAACGCGGCTTCGAACGCGTCGTCGGTGTCGGCCCGGACCGGGTCGGGCACCGACCAGTGCAGCCGGGGCCGCGCCGGCCCGGTGAGTTCCTCGTGGGCGTTGTCGCAGACCGCGATGACTAGGTCGTCGTCGCGCACGATGTCGGCGACGTGAGAGGTGCCGGTCGGGTTCAGTACCAGCCCGTGGCGGCGGGCGACGGCGACGGCACGCGGGTGGACCCGCTGGGCGGGTTTCGTTCCCGCTGACGCCGCCGCGGTGTGGGTGCGATCGGACCAGAGGGCGGCGGCCAGTTGCGAGCGGGCGGAGTTGTGGGTGCAGACGAACACGACCCGTCGCACCCCGCTCAGTGGCGTCGGGTTCAGCGCGGTGAGAGCCTCGGGCCGCAGCCGCAGGTAGGTGCGGCGCCGGTCGCCCTCAGACCGGTCCCGAACGACCAAGCCGGCCTCGGTGAGGACCTTGACGTGGTGGGCGACGAGGTTCGTCGGCATGTCCAGGTCGTGGGCGATCTCCCCCGGGGAGGCGTCGCCGAGGGTGAGCGCGTCCACGATCGCCAGGCGCGCCGGGTCGCCGAGCGCGGCGTGGATCCGGGCGCGCCCCTGCACGGAGACAAGCTCAATGTTCATTGACTCAATAATTACTGAGTCGATGCGGGATGTCAAACGGGGTGAGGGAGAGCTATCTGGTTGCGGTTTCGTGCCAGCGCCCTGGATGGTGGTTGGTGGTTGCCGATGACCGGAGGCGGCACACCGGCCTGTCCCGTGGGCGTGGTCGCCGCCTCGGCGACTCACACCGACGGCACTGCCCGTCGTTATAGTGCCCGCGTGACTGGACCCGTCATCGGCTACCACGGTGCGGTCCCGGGCGGCGCGGTCTGGGTCCTGACAAGGTGACCTGGCAGACCGGCCTGCTCGGTTTCGCCGCGGGTGTGCTGATCTCGGTGGTGACCGCTCCGGTCGGGGTGTCAGGGGCGGTGTTCCTGCTGCCGGTGCAGCTCAGCGTCCTGGCCGTGCCCAGCCCAGCGGTGACCCCGACCAACCTGTTGTTCAACGTGGTGGCCGGGCCCGGTGCGCTGGTGCGCTATCGCCGGCACGGACAGTTGGCGGGCCGGCTGACCCGCCAACTGCTGCTCGGGACGCTGCCAGGCGTCGTCATCGGGGCGGTGATTCGAGTCTTCGCCGTCCCCGGGCCCCAGGTGTTCCGACTGATCGTCGCTGCGCTGCTGCTGCCGTTGGGCCTCTGGCTGTGTGTCCGGACGCTGCGACCGGGCCGACGCCGAACAGCCGGCCGACCGTCCGGGCGCGCCATCACCGTTCTTGCGTTGAGCACTGGTGTGGTCGGTGGGATCTACGGCATCGGCGGTGGCTCCATCCTCGGGCCGTTCCTCGTCGGTCGGGGCATGCCGGTGAGTCAGGTCGCGCCGGCCGCCCTCGCGTCGACCTTCGTGACCTCGATTGCCGGCGCCGGGACCTACGCGCTGCTGGCGTTGACGACCGTCGGCGACATCGCACCGCTCTGGCGGCTGGGTCTGCTCTGCGGGCTGGGTGGCCTGATCGGCGGTTATCTCGGAGCCCGCCTGCAGCCCCGCCTGCCCGAGACCGGGCTGAAGTTCCTGCTCGGAGTTCTCGCCATCGGCGTCGCCGTCCTCTATACGGTGCAGGCTGCCCACTGAACCCTTCAGCCAGCAGCCGGCAGGATTAGCCGCAGCGTGTTCGGCGAACAACCGCGGGCTGGCCAGTCAGCGGCTGACCGCCTCGTCGGGACAGGGGTCGGTTCAGCAGCAGGTCTTGAGGTAGGACTGCAAGTCGGCCAACGCCGCCTGTGCACCGTCGCGGTCCGCCCGGTAGTAGACCGTCTTGCCGTCACGCCGCGAGGTTACGATCCGCCCCCGCCGCAGCAGGGTCAACTGTTGCGACGCGGTCGCCTGGCTGATCCCGACGCGCTCGGCGACGTGCCCGACGGACAGCTCGGCGCCTTGGGCGAACAGCATCATGATCCGCTGGCGGGTCGGGCTGCCCAGCGCCTTGAGGAACTCCTGTGTGTCCGGCGCCAGTCCGCTCAGGCCTGCGGGAGTCGCCGTCGCGGGCGGGGTCACCTGCGAGGGCGTGGGCTCATCCATGCCTGCCACCTTTCCCCACCACGGTCATATTGTCATTCAACGAGATGACGATATGATGAGGAGGTGACCACCTCTGGAGAATCTGTGATCATCGTCGGCGGCGGCCAGTCCGGCCTCGCCGCCGCTCACGCCGTCCTGGCTGCCGGCCTGCGGCCCGTCGTCCTGGAGGCAGGCGCCGAGCCGGTGGGCTCGTGGCCGGACTACTACGACAGCCTCACCCTGTTCTCCCCGGCCCGCTTCAGCGCGCTGCCTGGCCTGGCGTTCGGCGGGGGTGATCCCGAGCGTTACCCGAGGCGCGACGAGGTCGTCGCCTACCTGCGTCGCTACGCCAGCGGCATCGACGCCGACATCCGCACCGGCGTACGTGTCGCCGCCGTGCGTCAACGCCCCGGCGGCGGCTATCTGGTGCACACCGACAGCGGCGACGAGATCGCGGCGGCGGGGGTCATCGCGGCCAGCGGCTCATTCGGGAACCCGCACCTGCCGGCGTTACCTGGTCTCGGCGACTACACCGGCGAGGTGCGCCACGTCGCGCAGTACCGGCGGCCCGAGACGTACGCCGGCAAGCGGGTCATCGTGGTCGGCGCCGGGAACTCCGCCATCCAGGTCGCCCACGAACTGGCGCCGATCGCCCGGGTCACCCTGGCCACCCGGGCGCCGATCCAGTTCGTGCCGCAACGCATCCGCGGCCGGGACCTACACCACTGGCTGCATGCCACGAGGGCGGACCGTCTCCCGCGCGCGGTGCTCACCCGCCTGATCCGCCATGCCGCAGTGCTCGACACCGGCGTCTACCGCGACGCCATCATGGGCGGCCTGCTAACCCGCCGGGACATGGTCACCGCCTTCACCCCCGACGGCGTCAGGTGGCCCGATGGTGCGTCCGAGCCGATCGACGCGGTGATCTTCGCGACCGGCTACCGCCCGAACCTCGGATATCTCGCCGCGCTCGGCGCCCTCACACCTGCCGGTATGCCCGAACACGTCGGCGGGGTCTCCACCACTCACCCCGCGCTTGCCTACCTGGGGCTGGAATTCCAGCGGTCGTTCTCGTCGAACACCCTACGCGGCGTTGGTCGTGACGCCACCCACATCGTCAGGGCCCTGGCCGAGCACCTGCGCAGCGGCGGGCGCTGGGCGCAGCTCACGCGACGGCGGCCGGTTCGACGCTGAGCAGTCCGGCGAGCTGGCGCAGGATGGCCGGCCGGGCCCGGTAGTACACCCAGGTGCCGCGGCGTTCGGCGTCGACGAGGCCGGCCTCGCGCAGCGTCTTGAGGTGGTGCGAGATCGTCGGCCCGGTCAGGTCGAACGCCGGGGTCAGGTCGCAGACGCACGCCTCCCCACTTTTCGCGGAGGCGATCATCGACATCAGCTGCAGCCGCACCGGGTCGCCGAGCGCCTTGAACGCCGGCGCGAGCACCGCGGCGGTCTGCGCCGGCACCGGGCTCTGCGCCAGCGGCGGGCAGCACGGCGTGTCGGCGGTGAGGTCGATGACGGGAAGCGACGCAGCTTGCTTTGACATGCCTCTAGGTTGACAGGTGTCTAAGCAGCGTGCAACTCTCTGATTCGACAGACGTCAAGACAGGCGTCGTGGAGGGGAGTCGTCATGTTCGGCACAGCACGACGCACGGCGAAAGCCCAGGCGGGGGCGCGGTTCTGTGACTCCTGTGCGCGGGTGTCCACTGCGGCGCAGCGGGCGCAGCGGCGCTTCGACCAGGTCCGTGACAACGCCTACGCCCTGATGGGCACCCGGTAACCCCTGATCGAAAGGTTGTGTGATGAGCGAGAACACGCAGATCAGCCCCGCGACGGCGGGCGGGTTCGCCGGTGATCCGGGCGCCGCCCTGGCCGTGACCGGCTCCGGTTCCTGCTGTGGCAGCCCTGCGCAGGCGGTCGGCTCGATCCTTCCGCCCGCCGGGCAGTCGCCAGCGGCGGGGCCGTGCTGTGGCAGCCAGCAGGCCGCCGAAGCGGCCGGCTCCTGCTGCGGCACCGAGGCGAAGACCGAAGCTGTCACGACGGGTCAGGGGTGCTGCGGATGACCGCGCCATCGGGATCGGCCGCCCACCTGCAGGCGATCCTGCCCCTGGTGTCAGCCGAGCGGATGGCCGCCACGGTCACTGCTCTCGCTGCGGATGACTTCACCGGCCGGCGGGTCGGCACGGCCGGCGGGGCCGCCGCCCGCGCCTGGCTCGCCGCGCAGCTCTCCGACCTCGGTGCGACGGTCAACACCGACGACTTCCCGGTCCGCGCCGTGCCCGAGGTCTACGCGGCGCCGATGGTCGTCTGGGGCGAGGGTGAGACCTCGACGCGGCTGGTCTTCGGCCGTGAGGTGGCGGTCCACTCGGCCTCCGCCGACACCCTCAAGGTCAGGCGCGGCCCGCTGGGCGTGGCCGGCAGCGGCGACCCGAGCGGTCGGTGGCTGGTGGTGCCCACGGGCATGAACCTCTCGGACGCCGCCCGCGCCGCCCGGGGTGCCGCGGGTCTGCTGGTGAGTCGCGCCGCCGACGCCGACGGCTGGCAGTACACGGTCCTCGCCGGCCCGGACCCGGGATCGCTGCCCATCCTGACCCTCAACGCGGACACCCACCACGCCGTGCTCACCGCCGCCACCACCGGCGGGGGCTGGTGGAGCGCGAACACCCCGCTGCGCCGCCGCGACGTGACCGGCACCAACATCCACGCGAGGTTTCCGGCGGCGGCGCCGGGTGGGATCAAGGTGTTGCTGACCGCCCACTATGACGGCGTCGGTGACCATCCCGGCCTGCGTCAGCCCGGCGCGTCGGACAACGCCAGCGGCGTCGCGGTGGTCCTGGAAGCCGCCCAAATCCTTGCCGCCGCCCGCCCAGCGGGAGTTGGGGTGGCGGTCGCGCTGCTCGACGCCGAGGAGGTCGGCGCGCTGGGCTCGGCCCACCACAGCCGCCAGTTGCACGCCGGTGACGTTCGGCCGCTGGTCATCAACGTCGACGGCGCCGGGCTGCTCGACCAGGCCGCCGCGGTCGAGGCTTGTGGGCCGGCCCACGGGCTGCTCGCCCTGCTCGATCAGGCCGGGCGGCACACCGGCCTTGCGCTCGCCGCCGGGCCGGTCGCCTCCGACAACCGCCGCTACGCCGCCGCCGGTCTCGCGGCGGTGGGCATCGGCGCCGGCATGGCCGGCTACCACAGCCCCGCCGACACCCCGGACCGCGTCGACTCGCACACCCTCGAAGCGATCGCCCGCCTCGTTGTCGCCACCGCCTGTCTCGCGGCTCCCGCACCCGCTACAGTTTCATCGTCGATCGGCGATAAACGATAGAAGGGGTGGGGTGTGGACGAGTTGCTCGACCGGAGCACCGCGCAGCAGTACGCGTCGTGGTTCCGGGCCCTCGCGGACCCGACCCGGGTTCAGATCGTCGAGTACCTCGCCCGTCACGCCCGACCGATGAGCGTCGGCGAGATCGTCGCCGCCGTCGGCCTGGCCCAGTCCACCGTCTCCCAACATTTGAAGATCCTCACCGACGTGCGGTTCGTCCTCGTCGAGGCGGTCGGCACCGCCCGGCACTACCGGATCAACGACGCCTGCGTCGACTGCTTCCCCTCCGCCGCCGACGTCGTCATGGGCCGACCCGCCCCCCACCCGAACGGAGCGTGCTGATGGCCGACATCACCGTTCGCCCCATGACGGCCGGCGACGCCGCGCGGGTGCTCGCGATTTACCAGGCTGGTCTCGACGGCGGCGACGCCAGCTTCGAGACCACGGCGCCGACGTGGACGCAGTTTGGCGCCGGCAAACTGCCCGCGCACCGCCTCGTCGCCGTCGACGGCGACGCCACGGTGATCGGGTGGGTTGCCGTCTCGCCCACCTCTGCCCGTGCGGTCTACGCCGGCGTGGTCGAGCACTCCATCTACGTCGACCCCACCGCCCGAGGCCGCGGCATCGCCCGCCTCCTGCTGGACGCCCTGATCGCCTCCACCGAAGCAGCCGGCGTCTGGACGATCCAGTCGGGTGTCTTCGGCGAGAACACCGCCAGCCTCCGCCTGCACGAGCGCGCCGGTTTCCGGGTCATCGGCGTGCGCGAGCGCATCGCCCGCCACCACGGCCGGTGGCGCGACGTGATCCTGCTGGAGCGCCGCAGCCCCGTCGTCACCTGACCAACCCCTCGCCCCAAGGCGCACGGCCGCCGTGCACCTGTTTGATTCGACAACTCTCGACACAGAGGAGATACCTGATGAGCACCCTGAACGATCTGCCCGTCGTGGTGATCGGCGCCGGACCGGTCGGCCTGGCCGCCGCCGCGCACCTGCACGAGCGCGGCCTGCCCTTCACCGTCCTCGAAGCCGGCGACACCCCCGCCGCCGCGGTGCGGCAGTGGGGCCACGTCAGGGTCTTCTCCCCCTGGCGCTACAACATCGACCCCGCCGCCCGCCGCCTGCTCGATGACGCCGGGTGGGTCGCCCCCGACCTGGAGGCCCTTCCTACCGGCGCGGAGTTGGCCGACGGCTACCTTCAGCCTCTGGCGGAGGTGCCGCAGCTCAAGCCGCACCTGCGCTACGGCGCCCGCGTCGAGGCGATCAGCCGCCTCGGCCTGGACCGCCTGCGTACCGCCGGCCGTGAGTCCACGCCGTTCCTGATCCGCCTCGCCGATGGCCAGGAGGTGCTCGCCCGCGCGGTCATCGACGCCTCCGGTACCTGGGGCACCCCGAACGTCCTCGGCTCCTCCGGGCTGCCCGCCCGCGGTGAGCGCGACGTCGCCGGGTATCTGGAGCACGCGCTGCCCGACGTCCTCGGGACCGGCCGGGACCGGTTCGCCGGCCGGCACACCCTCGTCGTCGGCGCCGGCCACTCCGCCGCCAACACCCTGCTCTCCCTCGCCGACCTCGCCGCCGAACATCCAGGCACCGCCGTGACTTGGGCGATCCGCACCACCTCACCGGCGCGCACCTACGGCGGCGGTGACGCCGATGCCCTGCCCGCCCGCGGCGCGCTCGGCTCCCGGCTACGCGCGCACGTCGACGCCGGCCGCATCCGCCTGCTCACCGGCTTCTCCGTGCACGCCCTCACCCCCGCCGACGGCCGGGTCAGCGTCCTGGTGCGCCATGCCGACGGCAGTGAAGAGCAGACCACCGTGGACCGGATCGTCGCGGCCACCGGGTTCCGCCCCGACCACTCGATCGCCGCCGAGCTGCGCCTGGACCTCGACCCGGTCATGGGCGCCACCCGCGCCCTGGCCCCTCTGATCGACCCCAACGAGCACTCCTGCGGCACCGTGCCCCCGCACGGAGTAGACGCGCTGACCCATCCTGAGCCTGGTTACTACGCCGTCGGCATGAAGTCCTACGGGCGGGCGCCGACGTTCCTGATGGCCACCGGCTACGAGCAGGTCCGCTCCGTCGTCGCCGCCCTCGCCGGCGACTGGAGCGCTGCCCGTGACGTCCAACTTGACCTGCCCGAGACCGGGGTGTGCAACAGCAACCCGGACGAGTCCGCCACCGCCGACAGCTGCTGCGGGCCGGCACCGGCCGCCCAGAGCACCGGACGAGGCCTGGCCACCGGCATCTCCGGCGGACTGCTCGCCGCGCCGCTGACCCTGGTCAGCCTCAATGCCGCGCCCGCCGACGCGCAGGCCGGCGGCTGCTGCGGCAGCTGATGCCCACCACCATCACGGTGCCCGCCGACGCAGCCGTCGGCGGGCACCACGGGTGGCGGATCGTCGCCGCCCCCGCCGTCACCTCCACCATCGGCTACGGCACCCTCTACTACGCCTACGCCGTCCTACTCACCCCAATGGCCGCCACCCTCGGCACCTCCACCACCGCCGTCACCGGCGCGCTCACCGCCTCGGTCCTCGCCGGCGCACTCGCGGCGATCCCCGTCGGCCGGTGGCTCGACCACCACGGCGGACGGGCCCTCATGACCACCGGATCGATCACCGCCACCGCCCTGCTGATCGCCTGGTCCCAGGTCCACACCATCGAACAGCTCTACCCGGTCATGATCGGCATCGGGGTCACCGGCGCGATGGTCCTCTACGAACCCGCGTTCGCCGTCATCGTCGCCTGGTTCACCGCCGACCGGCGTGCCACAGCCCTGCTCGCCGTCACCATCGTCGCCGGGTTCGCCAGCACCATCTTCATGCCCCTGACCGGCCTCCTGACCGCCCACCTCGGCTGGCGCGGCGCGTTACTCGTCCTCGCCACCATCCACGGCGCGGTCACCGTGCCCCTGCACGCGTTCACCATCCGCCGGCCTCCACTGGCAGCGATGACCGCGCCCGCCGCCCCGAGCCTGGCCGGGCACACCCGTCGGCGCGCGGTCGCAAGGGCGGCGATGCGCGACACCCGGTTCTGGATCCTCGCCGCGACCCTGATCGCCCATGGCGCGGCCACCAGCACCATGACCGTGCACCTCATCGGCTACCTCACCAGCCGCGGCCACACCGCCACCGTCGCCGCCACCATGACCGGACTGCTCGGCGTCCTGTCCGTCACCGGACGACTCGTCCTCACCGCCGCCCGCCGACACCTACGCGTCACCACCATCGTCGCCGCCGTCTTCACCACCCAGGCCGCCGCTGTGCTCGCCATGCCCCTGTTCGCTGGCACCCGCACCGGCGCGGTCATCACCGTCATCGGCTTCGGACTCGGCTTCGGCATCACCAGCCTCGCCACCCCCGCCCTCCTCACCGACCGGTACGGCACCACCGCCTACGCCACCATCGCCGGACGCCTCGCCGCCCCCGTCACCATCGCCAAAGCCGGAGCACCCCTCGCCGCCGCCGCACTCCTGCACACCACCGCCGGATACACGCCACTGCTCACCGCTGTCGCCGGATGCTGCGCCCTCGCCGCCACCGGCATACTCATCGGCGCACCGCCGCCAACCGCAACCGGTTAAGCCGGATACGGCCCGGGTGAGCAACTATCGCCGGCGTGCAGGTCGTTCTGGCGTTCAACGGATTGGCCGGGTTCCACAAGCTGTCGACGAGATCGCCGCACGTGGGGCTTGCATCCGGTACCCGGGTACAGGCTTACCGTCATCGGTATGACCAGCGATGACCGCACGTGGGTGCCCGACGCAGGCACCCTGCCGAGCGTGCAACGTCCGCTCCGGCTCGCCGAGTTCGACGACCTGTTCACCACCGCCCTGCGAGAGCAGCAACGGCTGTCCCCCACCTCCTGCGGTGGCACCTCGACCCGGCCGCCGAGACGACCGCCCGGGACCTGACCGGCCGGGAAAGCTCCTGCTGCTCTTTCTTCTCCTTCACCATCGCCGGCGACGCTGGCGGACTGCGCCTCGACGTGCAGGTGCCAGCCGCGCACGTCGAGGTCCTCGACGCGCTCGCCCAGCAGGCCGCCGCCAGGATGACGGCGTGAGCGGGTTGCGCAGCGCCCAGGTCGCCGCCGCGGCCGGGGTGAACCCGCAGACGCTGCGCTACTACGAACGCCGTGGCCTGCTCGCCGAACCACAGCGCAGCCTGGGCGGGCACCGCCTCTACCCCGCCGAAACGGTCACCGTGCTGAAAGTGATCAAATCGGCGCAGCGGCTCGGGTTCACCCTCGACGACGTTGCCGACCTGCTCGACGCAGGCCAACACCGCCACGGCCGCCGCCCCGACGCCGGCTTGCAAGCCCGCGCCCACGCGAAGCTCGCCGAGGTCGAGGCGAAGATCGCCGATTTACGGATCATCGCTGGCACACTGCGCGCCGCGGTGGACGCCGGCTGCGACGACCTCGTCGCGTGCGCCGGCCAACCGTGCTGCCCCATCCCTTTCGCCACCATCGCCGTGACAGGAGCCCTCGATGCCGAAGACCGATGACCAGGCCGACGGTACCCTTCATGCGTGCGACCGAGTACCTGGTACGGCGGTTTTGCCAGTTGGCCCAGGTGGGCTCCAATGGAACCATGCCGTCGACGCCCCGTGATCAGCGAATCACTGAAACTCGTCACCGTGGTGGTGTGTCCGCTCCTAACCGGCACTGGAAATTCGTAGGGCAGGCCCCGGCGGCACCGCGGGTGCTACGTCCTTCCGGACCGGTGTCGACTCGGATGGAACTCGTCCTGGCGGGGCCGATCGACGTCAAGCCCGACCCATGGCAACGGTTCGTAGCCATCGGTGGCCTCGTAACCGCCGTCGGCAGCATCCTGTCGGTGTTCTTCGTAGCCGTTGGCCTATACGTCACGAACGAGGCCAACCGGAAGCAACAGCAACTCACCGCACAAGGGCAGATCACCGACCGGTTCACCAAAGCGGTCGAGCATCTCGGCCAGCCCGGCGCAGAGAAGGTAGACGTACGCCTCGGCGCCATCTACGCCTTGGAGCGCATCATGCGTGACTCGGCCGAGGACCAGCGCGCCGTCGTCGACATCCTCGCCGCGTTCGTCCGAGTCCACGCACCCAAAGCCGGACGGCACGCGCCAACCCCCATGGCCACAGCCCCGGCGCCGAACTCCGTGGCTTCATTTCCTCGGCCGCCGGTCGATATCCAGGCCGCGCTGACTGTTCTGGGACGGCGCAATGCCACCCATGCCAGCAGCAGCCCGGCCGGGCTCACGCCCCGTCCCGCCCCGCTCGACCTCACTAACACCAACCTGTCCGGCGCGGACCTGGCCCACGCGGACTTGGCCGGCGCAGATTTGGCTGGCGCGGACTTGACCGGCGCGTACCTGGCCGGCGCGTACCTGGCCCGCGCGCACCTGGCTGACGCGAGCCTGGCCGACGCGAGCCTGACCGACGCGAGCCTGACCGACGCAAACCTGGCCGACGCGGACCTGACCGACGCGTACCTGGTCTACGCGGACTTGACCGGCGCGTACCTGGCCAACGCGGACCTGACCGACGCGGAGTTGACCGACGCGAACCTGACCCGCGTGACCCTGACCAACGCGGAGCTGACCCTCGCGGACCTGACCGACGCGAATCTGGCCGGCGCGAACCTAACTGGTGCGAACCTCAACCGCGCGTACCTGACCCGCGCGGACCTGGCCCTCGCGGACCTGACCGACGCGGAACTGACCTGCGCCAAGACCGACGACGACACCCGGTTACCCAACGGGGTAGCCCGGCCGACACCGTGTTGAGGACATCAGGGCACCCTTCGCAGGTTTGCTCAGTGGCCAATTCCGAGGTTGGGGGGAGTTTGGACTGGCTTCCGAAGCCCACCAGCGTTGGTCCGGCCGCTTCCCGCCGACTCGCAGCCTGCGTCGGCGGAGGCTGCCTCGATGAACGCCGGGCAGCGGGGTAATCAGCACGCAGCAACCATTCCCGATGGCTAATCGGTTTTCAGGACACCGCCCTCATTCCTTGTTGTGGATCTTCCACCCGGCGGGCTGCCGACTCCCCCACGATTAAGTTGGGGGCAGAAAATGAAGCCGGTTCAGAGGCGACCCGGGCGGTGAGTCCGCCCCGGCACCGCGCCAGCGCGGCTTCGGACTCGATGCTGCGCCGGCCGGTCATGCCGATGCTCGCCGCCCCGGTAGACGCGGTGCCCGACGCTCCCGGCCTCATCCACGAACCGAAGTGGGACGGCTGGAGATGTATCGCGTTTCGGGAGTCGAACGGCGTGTACCTGCAGTCGCGGGCTGGCCGAAACCTCACCACCTACTTCCCGGACATCACCCGAGCCGTCCGCACGCTCCAGCCCGGGGTCGTGCTGGACGGTGTTATCTCCAGTCAGAGATCGTCGGACAGTTTGTCCGCGACGGGCCGTCTGAGCTGCTTCATCCTTTGTCGTGGACACCGCAGCCTCGCTGTGTCCACGACGGCAGGAGAAGCTGGGTGCGGGTTCAGCGAGTGGTGTCGCAAGCCGCTTCAGAGCTGTCCTGGACGTTGCTCGGCTCGGACCATCTGCCGGTCCCGCCGGTGGAGTCGTTCCTCTCTCATCTGGCTGACCAGCGCAGGTCACCGAACACGGTCCGCGCGTACGCGTTCGACCTGAAGGACTACTTCACCTACCTGACATCGCGTGGGCTGGACTGGGCCCAGCTGCGTTACGACGAACTGGCCGGGTTCAAGCCGTGGTTGAGATTGCCACCGGCGGCGCGTGCGGGCGAGATCGCCGTGCTGCCATCGGTGCAATCGGCGTGCACCGAGTCGACTATCAACCGCAAGCTGGCCGCGGTCACCAGCTTCTATGAGTTCCACGCCCGGCACGGCGTGACGATGGCCTCGGTCATCCGCGGCGCTGCCCGGCCGGTGGGCACGACTCGCAGTACCTTCCGGCCGTTTCTGACGCATGTGCGGCGGGCTCGGCCGATGCGCAGCGACCTGCGGCTGCGGGAGCCGATGCGAGTACCGCGCGCACTGACCGAGGCAGAGGTTGCATCCTTTATCGGCGGCTGCGCGCATCTGCGTGACCGGGTACTGGTCACGCTGCTGAATGAAGCTGGCTTGCGTATCGGGGAGGCGTTAGGGCTGCGGCATGAGGACATCCGTACTGCCGACGGCGTGGTGGACGTCCGTGCCCGCGACAACGCCAATGGCGCTCGCGCCAAGACTTGGGAGCGGCAGGTCCCGGTCGACTCGGGCTGGTTCCGGCTGCACGCCGAGTACCTGCATCGCGAGTACGGCGACCTGGACAGCGACTACGTCTTCGTCGGGCTGTGGTCGCGGCCGGTCGGCCGGCCGCTGACCTACGGCGCCGTCGCGGACCTGTTCACCCGCCTGTCGCGTGCGACCGGTGTCGTTGCGACTCCTCACACGTTCCGGCATACCTACGCCACTCGGCTGCTGCGCGCCGGCGTGAAGGCAGAGATCGTGCAGAAGCTGCTCGGGCACGCCTCGGTGTCCACCACCATCGACACCTACGCGCATCTGACGATCGAAGACGTGCGCCACGAGTTGCACCGCGCCGGCCTGCTGGGCGAGACGGAGACGCAGTGAACCGACACGATCTGGTCGGTGCGCCGACCGGCGAACCGCTGCCCGAGCGTGTGGCGCGAGCGCGAGTGCTGCTCGAGGAAGCCGTTCCCCCGCAATGGCGCCGGGAGCCGCTGATCTACGTCCGGCCGCAACACATGGAGGCAGTCTGCGCCGTGACCCGCTGCCGGCGGGAGGCCATCGACAACGGCATGTGCAACGGCCACGCCCTGCGCTGGCACAGACTCGGCCGCCCTCAGCTCGACGTCTTCGTCACAACGACCGAATCGGCGTTACGCGACCACCACATCCTTCCCAGCTGCCTCGTGCCAGCCTGCCGGCGCGGCCGCGCTCAGGACGACCTCTGCCCGGTGCACTCACGTCAGTGGAAGGCGGCGAAACGCCCGCCGATCGCCACCTGGGTTACCACCGTGGTCGTTACCGACGGCCCGCAGTCCACCTGCCGGCTGCCGAACTGTGAGCTGGCCGCGGAGGGCGGCTCGCTCTACTGCCGCGTGCATCACCGGCGGTGGCGCGCCCGCGGCGAGCCGACGCACGAGGAGTTCGAGGCAGAGGTGATGAACTACGGCGACCCCTGCTGGGACTTCCGTCGACTGCCCGGCCAGCTGAAACTTGAGCTGCAGTACGCGCTGAAACGCAACCACGAGCTCGGGTTCCCGCCCGGCTCCCACAGCTGCAGCCAGGCCGTGCGGATGCTTGTGCGGCGGGGCGCGACGACCCTGCTCGAACACGACCGCGCCTCCTGGACCGCCATCTTCCGGAGCTACTTGAACGACCCGAACCAGTTCAAGAACGCCGCCGCGTTTCTCAGCTTCGCCGTCGAGCAGCTCACCGACCTCATCGAAGGGTCGGGCTGGGAGCGGGAGTATCCCCGTGACGTCTGGCAGCTGCGCCGTCTCGGCTATATCCCCGCCGCCGCGTCACGGCAACTCAACTTCACCGACATCCAGCAGCGCTGGCTCGTCGACTGCGCGAAGCGGTGGCTGCACTGGCGGCTGACCGTCGAGGAGAAATCGATCAACACTGTGTCGGCCGATCTGCTGGCGCTGCGCCGACTCTCGGCCTTCCTGACCACGACCGGGCAAGCGCGCTACTCGATCCGCCAGCTCACCCGCCCAGCACTGGAGCAGCACATCGCCTGGCTACACCAGCAACCGCAGCTCGGCAGCAGCGCCACCATCCGCGACAGCATCAGCGCCCTGGCGGTCTTCCTCCGGGCGTTGCAGGACCACGAGGACTGGGCGCCCGACCTGCCCCGCAACGCCGTCATCTACGCCTCGGACTACCCGAGAACGATCCCGCTTCGCGCCCGCGGCCTGAACGCCCACATCATGACCCAGGTCCGCGCGCACCTGCCCCGCTGGCCCCAACCCGACGGCCGGTTCCTGACCGAGCTCATGCTGGCCACCGGGCTGCGCGTCGGTGACGCCTGCGCGCTCGGCTACGACCCGATCGTCCGCGACCGCGACGACAACCCCTACCTCCGGTACTGGAACCACAAGATGCGCCGCGAAGCCTACGTCCCCATCAGCGCGGCGACGCTCGACAAGATCCGTGAACAACAGACCAGGGTGCGCGAGCAGTACCCGGCGGAGACTGCGGCATACCTCAGCCAGCCGGCTCCCCGGACCCTGCCCGTTGACGCGTTGCGGCTGGTGCCCGCGAACAAGCTGAACCCCCACGGACTTCTCCCGTTCAAACGAAGCACCTACAACCTGCAGCTGCAGGCATGGGTCGCGAAGTGCGGGATCACCGACGAAGCCGGACGTCCCGCCCACATCACGGCGCACCAGTGGCGGCACACGTTCGCCACCACCCTGGTCAACCGCGGCGTCCGCCTCGAAGTCGTCAAACAACTGCTCGACCACGCCAGCCTCGAGATGGCGTCCCACTACGCCCGACTGCTGGACACCACCATCCGCGCCGAATGGGACGCCGCCCGCGACAACGACGACGACCTGCAGCACCTGCTACCGGCGGACATCGAGTGGGCGAACCGGTCGCGCACCGCACTACCGAACGGGCACTGCGGACTTCCACGTCAACAGACCTGCGACCACTCCAACAAGTGCCTGTCCTGCCCGGTGTTCATCACCACCAGCGAAGACCTGCCCGCGCACGAGGCGCACCGCCACCGCACGCTGACGCTCATCGCCCAACTCGAGGCCCGAGGGCAGACCAAGCTGGCCGATCAGAACCGGCTCGTACTCGAGCAGCTCGACGCGCGCATCGCGCAGATCAAGCAGGCAATCGCTACGGGCGGGGCGCATCGCGATGCCAGCTGAGGCATCAGATCGGCTCATCGTGGCGGCCAGTCGGCGACACGAGCAGACCCTCGCCCGGGCCCGAACGGCACTGCGCCAGTTTGAAGCCACCGGCGAACCCGTCACCTACGCCAAGGTCGCTGCGGCCGCGAAGGTCAGCCGGGCCTGGCTATACAGCCAGGCCGACGTCCGAGCAGCAGTGGAACGGCTACGCGATATCAACAACCGCTCCACTGGCGTCGCCGTCCCAGCACGCCAGCGCACCAGCGAGGCCAGCTTGGTACGACGTCTCGAGGCGGCGCACCGCCGCAACCAAGAACTCACCCGGCAGGTCGCCGAGCTGCGAGAGCAGCTTGCCGCTGTGCATGGCGCGCTGCGAGACACCTCCGGTCAGTCGTCCGCCGCGGTAACTCGATTGCGCGGCGCTGCTTCGCCAGGCAGCATGGCCGGTCGACCCGACGAGAGGCGACCATGACGCGGACGTTCCTGCAGTCGGATGAGTTACACGACTTGGTGGCGGAGCAGTTCGGCTCCAACAGCCGGCTTACTGGGCTGGACCGGCTGACCGGCGGCAGCAAAAAGGGCGTCTACAGGCTTGGCCTCGACGACCAGACAACCGTGATTCTGTATGTGTGGGCAGCGGGCGAGAACTACTGGCCACCGTCACCGACGGTCCCGGACGACCCGTTCACCGACGCGTCGGGCGCGGAACTGTTCGCCGCCAACCACGCGGCACTCGCCGCCGCCGGTGTGCGCATACCGCGTCTGATCATGCTCGACCGCGACGGCCGCTACCTCGACGCCGACATCGCGCTGCTTGAAGACGCCGGCACGCTACGGCTGGAGGCGCTAATGGAACGCGATCCCGCCGCCGCCACCGCGCCGCTATCTACGCTCGGCGACGCCTTGCGCCGCATGCACACCACCTTCAGCCCGCACTATGGCAAGCTCGCGGCCATCACCCGGGGAGAGGCCTCCCAGACTCGACGCACCGAGGACATCATCGCCGACCGGGCGCTCGGCCACCTTGACGTCTCAGCGGCCCGCGACCCCCGGCTGGCGGATGCACATCACCGGATCGCCGCCCATGTGCATCACCTCCACGGCAGGGTGGCGCCACGACAGGCATACGCACTGGTGCACGGTGAGCTCGGACCGGATCACGTACTCGTCACGCCGGCCGGCGAACCAGTCATGATCGACTACGAGGGTTTGGCCTACTTCGACGTCGAATGGGACCACGCCTGGCTGCAGATGCGCTTCGGCGAGGCGTATCCAGCGCTGCATCCGGTCGATCTCGACCCGGACAGGCTGGAGTTCTACCGGTACGCACAGGTGCTGTCGCTGATCGAGGGCCCGCTGCGCATCGCGGACACCGACTTCCCGGATCGACAATGGATGCTCGACCTGGCCGAGTGGAACATCACCAAGGCACTCGCCGCAATCTGATGCCTCCGCGACCTGGACGCAGAACCGGAGGCGGTGACCACGCTGTCCCAACGCGCGTCTGAGAGTCCTTCGCCCATTATGTTCGCCCGATTCTAGACATATCTACGACGCAGCGCCCCAGGTCACGGGCCTGCGGTCGGATGCAGCTGCAGATAAACGGTGAGCTGATCGTGTGGGAGCGCGGTCGGACGAACTTCGCGCTGCTGCAGCGGCGGGTCACCGCCGGCCGCGCACTGCTGCGCCTGGCCCACGACTACCCGGCCCACTACGTGCTGTTCGACCTGCTGGCCGACACCGGAGGCGAGGTGGTCCTGGGCCTGCCGCTGTCGGAACGCCGGGCCCGGTTGGAGCGATTGCTCGTCGACGCGCCAACGCAGCTCACTCTGACCCCGCAGACGACCGACATGCAGCAGGTCTCGGACTGGTTGGTGGACTGGACCGTCGCGGCCGGCATCGAGGGCGTGGTCACCAAGCGGCTGGACTCCAGGTATACGCCGGGCCGGCGCGGCTGGTGGAAGTTTCGAACCAGGCTCGTGACCGAGGCGATCGTCGGCGGGGTGACCGGCAGCATCCGCAACCCTCTCACCGTGCTGCTCGGGCGGTTCGATCGGAGGGGGCGGCTGCGGTACACCGGCCGTACCCACCCGCTGACCGACGCTCAGCAGGAGCAGCTCGGCGCGATGCTGTTTCCGCTGAACCCTCTGCAGCAGCGCACCGCCACCGTGGTGCACCCGTGGCCGGAGCCGCTACCGGCAGCCTGGTCGGGGCAGTTGGAGCGGTCAGAGCCACTGCGATACGTGCAGGTGGAGCCCCTGGTGGTGGCGGAGATCGATGCCGACGTCGCGTTCGAGCACGGGCGGTGGCGGCATCGAGTGCGATATGCGCGGGCCCGGCAGGACGTTTCGGTGTTCGACGTGCCGCTGCTGCTCGGCGAGGAGGGGAGCTACTTCGGGGAGCCGTAGGGGGCGTCAGCAGGGCTTGTCGTTCTCATATGCCCGGCAGCCCGAATAGCGGTGCTTTGGCGAAGGTGGCCGCCCGGAATCCGGCAAGTGAATCGAACAACGCTAGCCACACCGAAGAGGCTTTTCGTCACCCTCGTCACAGCATCTAAAACCGTCCTAGGACAGGAGAGATGGCGTTCAACCTTAATCTTAAGTTAGGCATGTATGCCCTTGACGCCGCAGTTGGTATCGAGCGTCAAGGCATTGCGATCTCGCCCGCTCAGACCAATTCTATGGCCGGAAGTCGATGTGATTGAGCCGCTGACACCACGGGCGGGTCCGCCCCCTCCATTGATCCGGGGAGTGAGCGGACCCAGTCGCGGCAGCCTCCGAAGCTAGCCGTCTAGCAAGAGGGTTGCCGTGATCAGCGACCCGTCTCGCTCAGCGGTTAAATTCATGCCGAGTTTGGCGATGATCTTTAGCATGGGAGTGTTCTCGGTATGAACGTGGAAAACCAGCGTTCTACACCCTACGCTGCGGGCATTTTGGATTAGGCGGCGCAGCAACTCCGCCCCGAGGCCACGTCGCTGCCAGTCGTCGCGGACGAGTAGGGCAACCTCAGCTTCGTCGCCTTCAGTGATCAGGTTCGCCATCGCTACTACTTGCTCTACACCGTTGACGGGCTTGGCCGTAGCTAGCAGGGTTAGCCCTTGGGTAGGTTCTAGCAGGTGGCGGAGCCTCCCGATGGATGGGGAAGCTCCACCTAGGTAGCGCCTCTGTCGGCTGCGGGCCGAACATGCCTGGTGCAGCTGCCCCACTGCGTCCAGGTCTGCTCCACTGGCCGGACGGATCGCGGATATGGTGCTTTCCGGCGATGCCGGGCACTCTTGGGCTGCAATGCGCTGACGGTCGGAGCCGCATGCCGGTGCCGATGTATCAGGCCCGACGACTTGGGCGGCCTGAACCACCGGCACCTCGTTGACGGCGAGGGCGCCGTAGTTGACGCCGGTCAGTTCCGTCGACAGGTCCCACAGCAGCTGCGCCGCCGTGACATCACGGGAGTCGTCGCTGGATCGGTCAAGGCCGGCTGGACCGCGTGTATGCCACATGCGAGTCGGGCCGACATAAGCACCGGAGTGCACGTCGCCGCTCGCGGCGTGCAGGGTTGGGCGTGCCCCGCCTTCCGGTGGCTGCGCCACGATTGCAGCGAGTAGTCGTAGCCACGCGGTCATACCGAGACGATGTCCCGAGAGCCTAGATGCTTTGCGAAGCATTTGTGTTTCCGACCAGCCGGGGTGGCAGGCGATGCTACGCGCAGCAGAACCAGCGTTTGCTAGACGTCGGTGGAGTTCGTACGCATAGATGAGGTTCGCGAGCTTGCTCGCGGCGTAGGCACGGTGCGGCTTGTATTTGGTTGGGTTCGGCCAATCTAGCGGGTCGAGTCGCGCCGCGTGGTGAGCGATGCTGCTGACGCTAACGATCCGCGCTGTTGGTGCGGCGAGTAGTTTGTCCAAGAGCAGTCCAGTGAAGGCGAAGTGGCCCAGGTGGTTGACGCCGAAGTGGGTTTCGAATCCATCCAGAGTTGTCCATTGGGGAACGCCCATCACTGCCGCGTTGTTGACGAGGATGTCTAGTCGTGGGTAGGTGTCGGCGATCTGTCGGGCGGCGCTTCTGACTGATCGTAGGCTTCCGAGGTCTAGTGTGACCTCGCCTATGACAGCTTCCGGTTGTTCGTTACGGATGGCATCTGCGGCGGTGCGCATGCGGCCTGGATGTCGGCAGGCCAGGACTACTGTCGCGCCCATCGCCGTTAGTTGGCGAGCGGTCTGATAGCCCAGTCCGGTGTTCGCCCCGGTCACGACGGCGAACTTTCCTCGAAGGTCTCCCGGTGTTCGTGTTGTCTCGCCGTCTGCCGGGTGGGCAGCCCCGGGCGATGGCCCCGGGACTGCCCGCTCGTCGCCGACCGTCTGGGCTCGTTGCTGCCCGTTCAAGACGGCAGTTCGGTCGATCACCAGTCACCGACCGCCTGTGCGCCGTAGTACGTGCCGAGGTTGACCGAGATCCAGATGTTGAAGCGGGTACCGTCCTTGACGTTGGTTGCCAAGTTCTTCCACTGTCCCGGGCCGACGTAGGTCCAGCCGTTCGCGCACGTTGCCCGGCCTGAGTAGACGACGCATGCGTGGAACGGAGCGCCGTCGGAGCTGCCGTTTCCAGTGTTCTTGACCTGGATGTCGCGGCACTGGGTGGTGGTGCGGTACGTGCCTCCGTACGGGGCCGATGCGACTTCGACGCCGTCGAACGCCATGAAGGGATCGGACAGGCCGAACCTGGCGCTGTACGGCGCGCTGCGGCATCCGCTTGCCGCTTGCGCGGGCGCCGCCGACACCGTGAGCGTGGCTGCCATGGCGATCAGGCCGACTGCTGCGGCAATGCCACGCCGGATCTTGTTGCGTGTGGGCCGGCGGTCGTTGTCGGACCTCGGCTGGATTACTGCTGTCATTGCTCCTCCTGGGCAGTAAGCGGATAGACGACAGCGGCCGTGGAGGGAGCGGCGCGCTGGTTGTCGGGTTCGGCGGCGGTCGCTGTCGAACCCGAGTGGGGGCATAGGGAGCCGGCCGCGGCAGGGAACGCGGATGCGGCGGGATCCGGATAGAGGGCTGGTCGGAGGGTCAAGCTGCTGTAGTAGCGCCCCCAGCTCGGATCCTGTGGGGTCATGGGGTAGCTGTTAAGCCAGGTCCAATCGCCGACGACGACGCGTCCGGCGGCCTCTTCGCGGCGCACGAACCGGGCGAAGTGCTCGCTCTCGCGGTGATGGTCGGTGATGGTGACGGCGGCGCGGTCATAGCTGTAGAGGACCGCTTCCTGGAGCACGAGCAGCGCTTTGTCTTGTCGTAGCCGGTCGTCGTCGGCGAGCTGCAGGCCGTTGACGACGGCGGGGAGCTGGTGGTACCGATCGGCGTCGGCGAGGTTGCGGGCTGCGATCTCCGAGGACATGAAGACGCCGGAGAACGGGGCGGGGTACTGCACGCCGCCGATGGAGAGCAGCATGTGGCTGATGACGGGCACTGCCGGCCATCTCAGCCCGAGTTCACCGATCCATCGGTGCTGCGGGTGGTGGATCGGAACCTCGCGGATCGCGGCCTGGTCGAAGGGCAGCGCGTGCAGCCGGCCGTCGTCGGTTGCGATGATCCAGGGCAGCATGTCGAACGGGCCGCGCTCGGGCGGACCGGCCCAGCCCAGGGTGGTCGCCAGTCGCGTGAGGTTGAGGTTCGCGCGGTCGCCGAGGACCGTTCCACTGTTAGGCCAAGCGGCGTACTGGACGAGCTGCGGGTTGATGATCCGGACCGGCGCGGGGCCTTCTTGCGGTACGGGCGGGAGGACGGTCATGACGGACCGGACACGTCCGCCATTGGTCGCTCGGTGTAAGTGGTTGGTCAACGCTTGACGCACGGCGTTGGCATCGCTGGCGTGGCGGCAGTCGTGAACTTGCAGGCTCTGCCAGCGCAGCCGGCCAATGCAGCGGGCGGAATTGCGCCATGCCACTCGGGCGCCGTAGGTCAGTTCGTCGGTGGTGTGTCGCCAGGTGCCGGTCGCGGTGATCTCGGCGCGGACGTCGCGCCACCGGCGGGTGAGTCCGGGCTGCCCGGTCTCGTGGTGCCGCAGGCGTAGGAATTCGTACGCCTCAGTGAGCACGGCACTCTGCGGTGATGCGACGGGGTTCGTCATGGTGTTCATGTGTCGGCTCCGGCGGAGGTGTCGCCGTCGCGCCGAGGGCAGTGCCTGAACACAGGTTCATGGCGGGTGCCAGCCAGGTAGGAGGTGCCCTGCGTGTAGCCGGTGCCGGCTTGGTCCGGGCCGAGCATCCGGACGGCGAGGCGGTAGTGCGTCTGGCGCCACTGTCGTAGGGCGGCGGCGAAGTTGCGCATGGCGGCAGCCATCACCGGTGACTCCGCCGCATACCCGCCGCTTCTTCTGAGGGCGTCGAGGGCGTCGTCGAGGCTCAGCTGGCCGCCGTCGATTTCGGATCGCACCTCGGGCACCGACAGGTAGGCGGGCGAGTTGAGACGCTCAGGATCGGGAAGGCGGCACAGAGACTCCAGCATCTTGTACGAGCGCGATTGGATGGCGCTCGCGCCTTCGGTGTAGCGCCGGAACCGGTGGAACGCCTCGGGTTGCAGGGTCGCCATCAGCGACCACAGTGGGGCGGTCTCCCGCAGCAGAGCCGCCGCAGCGGAGAGGCGGGGCGCGGCCAGTTGTATACGGCCGTCCTGAACGTTGGCGATGGCGGCCCGCAGGTCCGCCGCGAGGAGTGCGAAGGATGCCTCGAAGGCTTGCAGGACCCGGATGAACATCCACTCGTCATGGATGATCCAGACCGGCAGCATGCTGACTTGTATCGACCACCGTTCGTTGGTGCTGAGGTCCCGGTCGACGGCCACGATCATTTGCCGCGCGATGGTGGTGTGCTCGCCGCTGTCTACCGAGTCGGTCAGTCGCAGCCGCCGCAGGGCGGGCATCGCTGCGCGCAGTGCGTGGCGCAGGCGCTTGGCTACCAGCGGTGCTCCGGGGCGCAGTTGCGGCAGCGGCACCGGGGCGCCGCTGATGGCTTGGAGCTCGAAGGCCATCAGGTCGGTCAGGAGGTGGACGTGCAGCCGATCGCGGCGGGTCAGCAACCGCAGCTCGTCCGCCGGCGGTTCGTCGGCGTCGATGATCGGCAGCAGGTTCAGAGCCAGGTACGTGCGGTAGTCGTATCGGCGGTCGACCTTGTCGAGCGCGGTGTTCAGGAACGCGGATAGTTGCGGGCGGCGCGCGCCGCGGACCTCGGGGAGCCGCTCCCGGGCGGCAGTGAGCAGCCGAGTCCACTCTTCGGGCACGAAGGTTTTGCCGTGGTATTGGTAGGCATTGACCACGGTCGTGAAGGGGAAGCGGGCGGTGGTTGGGCGCCGTTGTTCTAGCCACAGGCGCAGCGGTTCAGGCCGGCTCATCGTGATGCTCCGGTCCGCTGCCGACTGCGGGACCTCGTTCGGTAGGACTCGATTGCGGCGCAGAGCGCATCGATGTCGTCGAGGGTGGTGTAGGCGTGCATAGCCAAGCGGACGACGCCAGCACGGGGTGCGACGGTGATGCCGCGGTGCGCCAACCACGCCGTCATCGCCTCGGCGTGCGGCTCCACGAGGGCCAAGTGAGCGCCCTGCTCATCCGCCGTGCTGGCTAGGCGAACCGTCTCTCCCTGCTCGGCCAGGCGGACAGCAGCAACGGCGATCAGACGTTGGGTGTGCTGGCGGACCGCGACGAGGTCGAGTCGGTTGATCATGCGGAGGCCAGCGACGGCGGCGTAGGTCGCGGCGGCCGAGGGTGTGCCCGTCTCGTAGCGGCGCGCGTGCGGCGGGAAGTCCAACGTCAGGGGATCGAACGCCGCCGGTGCGATTCGACCAAACCTGCCGGTCAATGTTGGCGCAGGTCCCGACGGGTCGCGAACGTACATGAGGGCTAAGCCGGGCAGGCCGAGCAAGTATTTGCCCGTGCCGGCAACGAGGTAGTCGCAGCCCATCTCGCTGACGTCTATCGGTGTGTTGCCGGCGGCCTGGTAGGCGTCGACGAACAGCGCGGCGCCGACGGCGTGCGCCGCCTCGGCGATGCGTTTCACGTCGAGGCGGGTCGCGTCGCGGTAGGTCACGGCGGGCACCGACACCAGCGCCGTTCGGGCCGCGATGGCCGCGAGGTAGTCGCTCGTGGCGGCTTGGCCGGTGGGGCTACCGCACCAGCGGACCTTCGCCCCGCGGGCCTGCTGGGCGAGCCACACGTGCGCGACGCCCGGGTACTCCGCGGTGGTGGTGACCAGTGCGCGGCGCCGGCGCCATCGCACTCCCGCGCTGGCTTGATACGCGGCGATGCTGGCGTTGGGTACGACCGCGACCTGATCGATGTCGGCGCCGATCAATTTGGCGAAGCCCCGCCGGGCCTGCCACAACTGCTCCTCGCATCTGGTCCAGAACCCGGGCCGGCCGAGGTCGTCGAGCATCTGGTGCAGGGATTGATCCATGGCGGTGCTGGGCGGTGCGACGCTGCATGTCGCCAGATGCACGCTGTGCGCTAACGTCGGGAAACGCTGCCGCAACTCGACGAGCGGGTTGGCAGGGAGGGCGATCATTGGCCCACCTGCCTGCTGGCGCGGCCCCGAGGGCTGGCCTCGGTCAAATCCGAACGCGCTTCCCACAACGTGGGGAACCGGCGGTGGGAGATCAGCCGCATCAGGCTGTCGACGGGCGTGTCTCGGGTACCGAGAACGCCGTGACCGATGATCCGCGTGGCGACGCTGTAGTGCTCGGTGCGCCACAGCGCAATCCGCTCGTCCAACTCCACCAGCGCTTCCGCCACCCGGTACAGCGGATCCGACGGCTGACCCTGATACAGGTCGAGCGGCGTGAGCCCCCGGGAGGACAGGACGCGACTAAAGGCGATGTCCAACTCCGTCGTCGCCGACCGGACCAGACGCCATCCGGGTGACTCGAACCCCGAACCAGTGCCCAGGGCGCTCCGGATCACCGCGAAGTGCGCGGGATGAAGGTGCCGCAGCATCTGCAGCTGCTCGGTGATCAGGTGCAAGCCGAGCGCAGCGCGGCGCAGCAGGAGTTCAGCCGCGCTGGGCTGATCCACCGCCAGGTGGTCTAGGGACCGGGCAAGCTGCGACTGCGTGAGCTTGAGCAGCAACTCGCTGCTCTGATGCACGACCTGAAACAGCAGCTCGTCGGGGTGCACCCACTCGCGAGGGCCGCGTTGCAGGGCGAGCAGGTCATCGGTGCGCATGTAGCGGGCGTAGTCGGTCGTCCCGGTACCGGGGAGCACGGCCGGCAAAGGTGTCGTGGCCACAGTCGGTCCTCCGAAACAGTGATCGGGTGAACGGCAACAGGTCGACGAGCAGCGCGCAGAGGCGCTTCGGGCGGCGGGAGCTCAGCCGTGTAGGCCGGACAGGGCGGCACTCGCGACCCGTGTCAGGCGATCCACCAGATCGCCTGGCGTGGCGGCGCCGGAACGCAGCGGGGCAGCGCCGAGGGTCAGGTACAGGTTGTTGTCGTAGACCACGACGTGTGTGCCGGTCAGCTCATCGGTGTAGCTGTAGGCGCCAGCGCCCAGACCAGCGACGTCGCTCATCGCACCGCTGTCCTGTTGGACGCCGCGCAGTCCCTCGTACATGATGTGGCCCGAGGCAGGGCCGCCGACCGTAGCCAGCAGCGTCACCACGGCCCCTCCGGGCGACTTTCCAAGGGCCATTGCGCACGTCATGTTGGCGGTAGTGCCAACCTGCCGTACCTCGTCCTGCTGGTAACCGGGCTCGCCGAAGACTTCCCGCAGCGGCGCAGGGTCCAGCACCTCACAGGCCTTATCGATTCGACGGTAGATCACCCCACCCGCCGCCGAAGAAGCCGACAAGCCAGCACCCGCGGTGGTGGACGGGCTGCCGGGGACGGAGGTCGTTGCCGGCGTCGGCTCGGATTGGGCGCAGGCACCAAGAGCGAGCATCGTCATCGTCGCCAGCCAGATTCCGGCAAGACGGCGGAGTTGGCGTCGTCGAGAGCGACGGCTCGTCGCTTGCGAGAGGGCTAAGTTCCAACGCAGATCCATAATCCAGGGCGCACCTATCCGGGGGGTGCAGGAATAGCCAGTTCGCACAGTTGCGCGAACGGTTGACGATGGCCCCTCCCCCCGTTTCGGGGACCATGCCAAGCACGCCAAATTCAGCACGCGATGGCGGACCGTGTCCACATATGCGGCCACACCTAGCCGATTCTCAACGCAGCCATCAGCTCCGACAACACCGCCTTGTGCAGCGGAAACGGGTCGCAAACGCGATCGGCTACATCAACAGGATCTAGTTCGATCCGCCTCGCTCCGCTAGCGTTCCGAATCGGCTAGAACACAGCCGAACAAACGCGCCCATCTTCCACACGGGCGCCATCAACGGGGGGAGCATTTTGTGAGACACCAACAGGTCCGCGACGTTCAACGCTTCGCTTTCGTCCTGGCCGGACTACTCGCCGGAGGCGTCGCACTGGCTGCGCCTGCCTCGGCGGAGCCCACCCCGGCCAGCACCACCTCCGCAGTGGCCCCAGCCAGGCCGAAGCCGGACCGGTCCAATGCCGATACCGAGCCGCCGGCACCTGACCCCACCGCGAGCCAGGAGCCCAGGCCGACCGAGCCACCGCCTGATCCAGAGCCAACCACTCCCCCGCCCGACCCTGAGCCCACCACACCACCCCCCGGGCCCGAGCCGAGCAAGCCCCCAACGAAGTCGCCGCCGGCACCAAAACCGACCCGTAGCTCTCCTGCGCCATCGACGGGCCCGACCGACGGCGAAGATTCGACGGCGCGGTATGACAAACCGGGGAGAGACACGAACTCCGCTGACGGGCCGTCTGGTCCGTCGCTGCCCGTTACGGGCTCGGCCGTTGCCCCGATCGTCGGAATCGGGGCAACGGCCCTGGTCGCCGGCATCGGTTTGGTCGCAGCCGGTCGTCGCCGACGAACCGACTGACCGCCGGGAACACCGAACTTCCGTATCCGAGCGTCCACGCGATTCAGGAGGGTAACCAGTGACAGAGCAGCGCCCGGACCAGGCGATCTGGCCGACAGCACAGGATGACGTGCCGGCTGACGCGCCTGGCCGGGCGCCAGCCCTGACACCGACATCTCCTCCACCAGGAGCCGATAGCATTGGTGGCGTCGGCGCAGCAAGCGCACGCTCGCACACGTCAGCAAACGCGACACTCGAGTCCGAAACCAGGCGAAGGTTGCGACGGCCGGTACTTGCTGTAGCCGCCGCCCTCGCGGTTCTCGTAGCTGTTTTCATCACTCTGGGTCGCGGGCTATGGACCGGTTCACCGCAGCCACAGACTCCAGCCACAGCTCATCCTGAGCATCCGACAACCCGTGGTGATCTCTTTACTCAGCGCCAAGCCGTCGTGAATAAGGGCCGGTTCCCGTCACCGGTGGTTGCGGAGTTCGCGGCCCCCTGGCTGGGCGACGTGAGCGATTGCATCGCCGACACCAGCACCGGCGGCCCTCAGACCGGCACCGGAGAGCAGAGCCGCACCCGTTGCGCTGCCGGCATCGTCACCACCTACTGGATCTCCTACCGCACGATCGGCGACCGAGACGCCGCGCAGGCGAGATACGCCGCCCAGGCCGCCAACGCCCCACAACTCACTCCCGGGGCCACCCCGCCCACCACACGCAACATCAGGTCGAACGACGCCTACTACATCGAGTACGCATACAAGGTCCCGTCCGGACCCCAGGCCGGACAGACCATCGCCGCAGTCTGGTGGAGCGAGCCCACCAAGCCAATCGCCGGAGTCTTCCTGGCCTACTGGACTAACGGCCTGGGTTCAACATGGGCACCATTGCGCAATCTCTGGAACCGGGCCGTCTGAGCGTCAGGACTGCGCCACGGCTCCGTGCGCAATCGGCTGCCGCCCCGCTGCGACCCGACTTTGGCTCATCTAGTGCGTGGCGCCCGACACACACCTCAAACATCCCACGTAACTTGGCTGCTCGGAGCAGACGTCTGGGAGGTCACTGGAGAAGCTGCTGCTGCCGCGGGGGTTTTTCAATATTCGTCATAAAGACGATCACAGAACGGTCGTCGCCGCCGGAGATGATGCGGTGCTGGCCGTCCGGGTCGGGTAGCACCGCCACTGCCCACACCCGGCGGGTGTGGCCGGTCAACTCAGCCACCTGCGCACCGGTCTCCGGGTCCCAGACCCGCATCGTCGCATCGTCGCCAGCGGAGACGATGCGGTGCCGACCGTCCGGACCTGGCAGCACCGCCGCCGCCCACACCGTGCCGGTGTGGCCGGCCAGCCCAGCCACCTGCGCACCACTCTCGGGGTCCCAGACCCGAACCGTCGCATCGAAGCCGGCGGAGATGATGCGGTGCCGACCGTCCGGGTCGGGTAGCACCGCCAACGCCCACACCTCGCCGGTGTGGCCGGTCAACCCAGCCACCTGCGCACCACTCTCGGGGTCCCAGACCCGAACCGTCGCATCGCCGCCAGCGGAGACGATGCGGTGCCGACCGTCCGGACCTGGCAGCACCGCCAACGCCAACACCCGGCGGGTGTGGCCGGCCAGCCCAGCCACCTGCGCACCACTCTCGGGGTCCCAGACCCGCACCGTTCCATCGTCGCCAGCGGAGACGATCCGGTGCCGACCGTCCGGACCTGGCAGCACCGTCAACGCCCACACCGTGCCGGTGTGGGCGGCCAGCCCAGCCACCTGCGCACTGGTCTCCAGGTCCCAGACCCGAACCGTCGCATCGCCGCCAGCGGAGACGATGCGGTGCCGACCGTCCCGACCCGGTAGCACCGCCACCGCCCACACCTCGCCGGTGTGGCCGGTCAACCCAGCCACCTGCACACCGGTCTCCAGGTCCCAGACCCGCACCGTCGCATCCTCGCCAGCGGAGACGATGCGGTGCCGACCGTCCCGACCCGGCGGCACCGCCACCGCCAACACCTCGCCGGTGTGGCCGGTCAACCCAGCCACCTGCACACCGGTTTCCGGGTCCCAGACCCGAACCGTCGCATCGCCGCCAGCGGAGACGATGCGGTGCCGACCGTCCGGACCTGGCAGCACCGCCAACGCCAACACCCGGCGGGTGTGGCCGGCCAGCTCAGCCACCTGCGCACCGGTCTCCGGGTCCCAGACCCGCACCGTTCCATCGTCGCCACCAGAGACGATGCGGTGCCGACCGTCCGGACCTGGCAGCACCGCCAACGCCCACACCGTGCCGGTGTGGCCGGTCAACTCAGCCACCTGCGCACCACTCTCGGGGTCCCAGACCCGCACCGTCGCATCGCCGCCAGCGGAAACGATCCGGTGCCGACCGTCCCGACCCGGCAGCACCACCACCGCCCACACCCGGCGGGTGTGGCCGGCCAACCCAGCCACCTGCACACCACTCTCCAGGTCCCAGAGCCGCACCGTTCCATCGCCGCCAGCGGAGACGATCCGGTGCCGACCGTCCGGACCCGGCAGCACCGCCAACACCCGGCGGGTGTGGCTGGCCAGCCCAGCCAACTGCTCACCACTCTCGGGGTCCCAGAGCCGAACCGTCGCATCGCCGCCAGCGGAAACGATTTGGTGCCGACCGTCCCGACCCGGTAGCACCGCCACCGCCAACACCTCGCCGGTGTGGCCGGTCAACCCAGCCACCTGCACACCGGTCTCCGGGTCCCAGACCCGCACCGTCGCATCGCCGCCAGCGGAAACGATCCGGTGCCGACCGTCCCGACCCGGCAGCACCGCCAACGCCCACACCCGGCGGGTGTGGCCGGCCAACTCAGCCACCTGCGCACCACTCTCCGGGTCCCAGACCCGCACCGTTCCATCGTCGCCAGCGGAAACGATCCGGTGCCGACCGTCCAGACCCGGCAGCACCATCACCGCCCGCACCCAATCGGTGTGGCCGGTCAGGGTGCGGTGGGTGATTCCCGACCAGATGGCCGTTTGCACGTGCCATGGCCATTCGGGGTGGTCGTCGGTGAGGGCGTCAGCCAGGCGGGTCGATCGGGTCTTACGGGCCCAGACGTGCAGCCACCAGGCCCGTTGCTGGTCAGACCAGCCGGTCCACTCGCTGGTGGCGGCGCTCTCCAGTGCTGCAGCCGCGTTGACGGCTTCTTGAGTGGTGAGGGTGTGCCGGTGGGCCAGAATCTGCCCGGGCGGGCAGGACAGCAGGAACCCCGGATCCGACATCAACTCATCGAGCATCCCGACGACGGCAGCGTGTGCGGGCAGCCGCAGTCGGGTGTAGCCGTCGATCCCGGACCAGGAGCGGCGGTCGGTGTCCGGGCTGATGGGCGGACTCAGCCAGGTCGTGATCGCCCGATGCGCGGCCCGCCAAACCGTATGCAGCTCGTCGGCCAACCCGGCGTCAACGGGTTCCTCACCGCCCCCGGGAGAGGCGGTGGTGAACAGGTCACGCAGGCTCTGATGGCGCACCTGATACTCGCGGTAGCGGCCCGGCCCGCTGGTCACGTCGAGGAACGCCCGAGCAGGCCCATCCAGCCACGCCACCAGGGCGCTGGCGGCGTCCGATCTTTTTACCACCGTAGCGAGGTCGGCGCTACCGACCGGGCGACCGAGAGCGGCGAGCACCGCCAGAGCGGGCAGATGCAGCCGCCGCCAATCGGGATGCGGAGCCCACCGGTGCTGGATCTGCAGCTCGTAGTAGCCGCGCAGCCCGTCCGGCAGACACGCCACATCATCGGGCGGACGCAGGCCAGCGCGGATCTCATCCAGCACGTATCGCAGGTAGATCCACACCCCGCGGCACCGATCCAGCAGCGTCGCGACGAACACCTCCGCGGCGACCCGGTGCTCGGCCAGCGCCCGGGTCAGCGCCCGATCCGGGGTGGGGCCGCTGGTCGCGGCGTGCAGGTAGGCGGCCATGTCGGCCAGGTTGTCCGCACCCTGCACCTCAATCTGCGACCAGCCGACCCGCACCGGATCCCGCAACGCGACCAGCGGCAGCCCGTACCGGCTGGTCGCCACGACGTACGCCCCTACCGGCAACGCGTCCGGAGCCGGCAGGCCAAGCGGGATCCCGGTCCCCATGCCCGGCGGATCCGGGTCGGCCTCATCCAACCCATCCACGACCAGTACCAGCGGCCGACGCTCGGCCGCAGGGAACCGCTCGTCGCGGGCCGCTACCGCCGCCCGGATGACCTTGGCCAGCCAGTCCGGGCGCTGCGCCGCCGCCGGAAACACATCCCCAGGCGTGAACCGCTCCGCCAGATCCCACGCACCGATCAACTGCGCGGCGAGACTCTTACGCGCCTCGACCGGGTTACGGGCCCCACCCTCCAACCGGGTGAAGTGATACGCACACGGACGCGTCCACACCAGATTCGCCGCCAGAGCGCTCTTGCCCACCCCGGCCTCGCCCCGCACCATCACGTACCCACGGCCAGTGGCCGCGATCCGCTCGTCGATCCGGGTAATCAGAGCCTCCCGGCCCTGAAACCGGGCCAGATCCAACTGCTCGTACAACGGCGCCGGATCGAAGATCGCGTCATGGAGCCGATCGAACTGCCCCACCGTGAACTGCACGTACATCGGACCGGCGTGCACCGTGCCGGTAATGTCCCGACCCGCGGCCACCGCGCCCGGAGCCAACTGCCACCTGGGACCGCCAGCTACCGACCCGATCCCCATCGCCAGCCCCTCGTGGTATCGACATCCGCCTTCTCGGTGATGTCCCTACCCGCCACCACCGCGCCCGGGCCGACCCCGCCCTCCGGCACCGACGAACCACCCACATCAGCCGCCGCCGACCCATCCGTGCGGACCCGGCCACCGATGTCCCTACCCGCCACCACCGCACCTCGACTGACCGACCCGTGCGTCCCCGACACGTTCCCCGTCAGCCAGCCCGCCACCAGCGCCCCCACCACCGTTAACACCCCCGCCGCGGCCCACCACTGCCAACCACCCTGCAACCTGTTGATCACCGCGCTATTGGCGGCAGCCACCACCACCCCGACACCTGCGGCCCACGCAACCCGCCGACCAGACACCCACACACCCACACACCCCTTGATCACCAAGAGCACCGGAGCGGAAACAGAGAGTCGAAGCGTAGTCGGTGCTGGCAACCGACACCGGCACACCCGCCCCGGCTCGACAGACAATTGCCGTCAAGCGCTGGGGACCTGCAACCCCCAGCGGGGGGTCCAGTGCGCATTACCCATGCCCCGGACGCCCACCTACAACCCGGGCGCCTACGCCACGACGGGGCGCGTACCCCACGACTGGGACCGTAGAAGCCGGCCGTTTAGTGTTGCGCCCGACGCAGCACCCCAGGTCACATCCCTACAGAGCTCCGGATCAGCGAACCGTGAGCCAAGTCGGTACTACATCGAGTACGCATACAAGGTCCCGTCCGGACCACAGGCCGGACAGACCATCGCCTCAGTCTTGTGGAGCGATGCCAACAAACCAATCGTCGGAGTCTTCCTGGCCTAGTGGACTTAGGGCCTAGGTTCAACATGGGCTCCGCAGCGCGACCTCTGGAGCCGGGCCATCTGAGTGTCAGGACGGTGCCGCGGTCCGATTCGCAAGCGGCCACCGCCCAGACGCGATCTCCGCCAGCGCTCGATGCAACCCACCGATCGGCACAACCGCCTCCGTTGCCGCACCCGGCACAGGCAGTAGCACCTGAAGGCAGCTTTGGCAGAGAGATCCTTCACCCCAGACCGCAGACACCCGGCGACTGTAAGGCCCCCGGGAACGCTCTAGCCGGCCCCGAACGACAGCAAGCACCGTCGCAGGTACCCCCACCATCGCAAGCAAGCTCATAACAAAGCCGGCTGCCGCCCTCTCGTCCGCAGAGCCCGCTGTGGCGCCGAAGGCGAGGAAGAACAGCAGGACCGCACACACCGCGGACACCGCCCACGGCAGCCGAGACGACCTCGGCTGCGCAGGCGGTCGAACCTGATGCGACAACGTGCTCGCCGACACCGTGACGCTGCGCCCAACCGCCACGAAGCCGCGGGCACCATACGTGGTGCGGGTCCGCGCCACTCGTATCCCAGCCGCATAGATGGCAGGTAACGGTCGCCGGCTGTTGAGCTGCCCGCAGTTGGGGCATCCCGAACCATGACTCATGAAGGCGATTATGACCGAAGCCACCGACACCTGGCCTAGCTCATTGCGTTGACGAGGGACGGGAGAGCGCCAGGCCTCAAATCCCCGCTGGTCGCGGCTCCCTCGTCACTACGTCATCGCCGGACGGCTTCGGTCCGACGGAGGCATCTCGACCAGTACCGGTACCTGGCTGGTCAGCGCCGGCGCTTCCGGCGGTCAGACGTCAGCGCGTAGCGACGGCTCCGTGCATCGGCGACCGAGTCGGTGCGGTGGCGTAGGGGTCAGGCCCACTCAACTCTGGACGCCAATCGCTGAGTGGCACCAGTCCGGGGGCCATGATGGTGAAGTCACCAAACAGAGCGCCGAGCTGCGCGTCCGTTCGGAGTGTAATTTCGGTGGCCGCCTGCGCTCTGAACACACTCTTTGCCGTGGAGACGGTTGTCTCGTCATAGGCGTCGGTTACGTCTGTGGCGCTCAGGTGCGAAATGACCATCGCGCTTCCGGGAGCAAGCCGGTCTCGGATGGGTGCGATAACGGCATCTATCCGATTGTCGGGCACTTGCTGGAGCACCGCGCAGTAGAGCACTGCGACTGGCCTGTTCAGGTCAATCACCGTTGCAAGGTCACTGTCGGTAATGGTGTCCAGTAGAGGCTCAGGCTGGGTGAAGTCGCCTTCCAGCGCACGGTGCGGGCCGCCCATCAGGATTTCGTTGGATGCGACGACCGCGACGGGGTCGATGTCGACGTAGAGCACCCGGCTGTCTGGAGCGATTGCTTGCGCGACCTCGTGAACGTTACCTTGAGTAGGAATGCCCGAGCCTAGGTCGAGGAATTGACGGATGCCGGTCTCGGCGAGCACATGGACGGCCCGGCGCAGGAACAGGCGATTCGACCAGGCAATATCCCGAGCCTCTGGGACGGCCTGCAGGAGCTGATGCGCGGCCGCCCGATCAGCGGGAAAGTTCCTCTCACCACCGAGAAGGTAGTCGTAGATACGGGCGACGGTGGCCCGACCGAAGTCGACGCTGCCGGCAGCTGTCCGCTGGTCAGTCAAGATTTCTCCTACTTTCGATTCGCGGGCACTGCCGCCGCGCTATTGGAATCCCTTGCCAGCAGCTCGTCGAGCGCGTCGGACACTAAGGCCAGCCGCTGCGCATCGGCCTCAACATCCGGATGTAAAACAAGCGATTCCTGCGGCTCCAGACCGGGCTCATCCTGCAGTTCCGGTCTGGCTTTTGCCGGTGAATTGAGCCTCCGCATGGCGGCTAGAATTGCCGCCGCCTCGCCAGCCGCAGCAGCCCGGTCGAAGCTGTAGCCGGCGCCTGCCGCACTTCGCTTCGCCTCAGCAATGACTCCCGCGTCCAGCGGGCCGAGCGCTTGTAGGCCGTCGGCAATCTCTACGCATCGCCGATATAAGTGCTGCCCGGCGCTCAGCAGCACACCTCTGGCCCGCTCGGGTCTACGAGGAGGGTCAAGCGCGATAGTAGGCGTTGCCTGGAAAAGGACGTACCACAGTGGATGTAGTCGCCGATACAGGCGACGTCGTCGGGGCAGCGCTCGCACCGCATCAGCGAATTTCCATGCGGATGAAAATACGAGACTGATGCACACTAGCGGCAACGCTAACGTGATTAGTGCCTGCGACACGATCGGTTCAGACCACGGGGGATCGATGCCTCGTAGCTTCAAGGCAATGAAGAGACCTTTGTGCACTACGTATCCGGCACCGAAAGTGGCGCCAATCGCGAGCAGCCTCATACTCACACGCAGCCGTCGCTCGGCGAACTTCGCGTAGCGGATCGACATTCGCAAGATGTCGCCAATTGCCACAGCTAGGCAAATCAGATAGCCCAGCATATAAACGCCGATTTCCGGCAGTTCCGCATACCTCTCCGCGAAATGCAGAGGTTCGGATACAGGGACGTCGGCCGCCGCAAACATGGCTACCATCAGACAAAGTACGGCGGTAAGCAGCACCAACCGAACCCGGAGCCGGCGCGGGGCCTTCTCCGGGTCACCGAGGTATAGAAACAAGATCTGCACCGCAGCAGCCACTACCAGAACGGAGCCGTTCTCCAGGATCTTCGTGACGTTCGGTATACCGGTGGCTTGATCGACTGCGGCATACACCGGCGCCCAGCCCACGATCACGGCCACTGCGCAGCCAAGGCAGATTGCCACGCTCGCCTGAATTTTGGGATCATCAGGGTCTCGCCTCAGCGCTCCGAGCTTGATCAGAAACGCCGCCATAGCGAGCACCGCTGTGACTATATGACCGATCGCCACCAGCATGTTGGGCCCCGTTTAGTCCGTCAATGCCGCAGCGATGCGGTACACCACTGCGGCGGCGTCTTCGTGAAGGCCAGCGACGTTGACAACATCCCCTAGGCCATCTAACCGAGCCCCGAGGTATGTCGCGACCACCTCAGCGTCTCGCTCCTGCTGCTGGTCATAGGTCCTTGGCGATCGAGCCATGACAGAGTCGACGCCCTCGACGCTGAACACTTCAGCCATGACCTCGCCGGCCCCGTCTATTACAGGACTGCCTATGTGATCCAGTGCCATATGCATGAGCTCGTGCAGGAGGGTCTGCACCTCCAAGACCATCGACGTCGCTCTGCTGTAGAGGACGTAGTCCGTTTCGGGCGTCGCCACCCACAGGCCGCACGGCAGGGTCGAGGTCTGAGATGTCATCGCGACCAGCTGGATCGGTCGGTCTCGTGCAGCCTCCAGTGCCGCGATCAAGGACTGGACCGTCAACGGCACGGGCAGCTCAACCGCCACCCGACGGAGCAACCACTCAGCCCGGCGCTCTTGCCGCCGCCACATACCTTCACCTCCTGAGGCGGGCGCGCCGAGGCACACCGCGCGCCGAGCAGCGCCCCGGACCCACTAAGTGGCCGCTCAGTGACTACGCTCAAGAGCCGACCACAATAGTGGCGAGACGCTAAGGGGGCAGCATAGCCACCAACACGCTCCGGAGGCACCCCCTCTACCGCTTGCAGCCATGGAACTTCCATAAACGAGTGTCCTGAAGCATCGCCAAACGGGGCGAATCGCAGCTCGCCCGCCCCGCTGAGATGAGGGCGCGTCCACGGAGAGGCCTACTCCTTGAACGTAACGATCGACCTGCCCCAGCGCCCCAACCTCACCGACAGAGTGGCGCGCGTAGCGACAGAGGTGTTCGCTCCGACCGTTCTCACGGGTGCTATGCCGATCGTCATCGGGATCCAAAGTGCAGGCACCGCTCGCCTCGGACTCGCCTGGGGCCTGATGGCTGCGCTGTTCTGCTCGGTTTTTCCGAGGGGCGTCGTCTGGCTCGGTGTCCGTCGGGGTCAGCTCACCGACCGGCACGTCGGGCTCAGAGAGCAGCGCCGAGCACCAATGGTGTGGGGTTTGTTGTCGGTCCTGGGCGGACTTGCGGTATTGATTGGCTTCGGCGCGCCCCGTCCGTTGACGGCCTTGGTCGTCGCGACGTTCGCCATCGGACTGACCTTGACCGCGGTCAACCTTGTCTGGAAGATCAGCGTGCACGCAGCAGTCGCCGCTGGTTCGGCCGCCGTGCTGGTAAGCGTGTTTGGTCCACCGCTGCTGCTTCTCGCTGTCCCGGTTGTTGCCCTTATCGGCTGGTCCCGCATCCGGCTGCGCGACCACACGCCTGCTCAGGTGTTGGCTGGCACCGGCGCGGGCCTGGTCATCTCGATGCCGATATTCCTTGTGCTGGCTTGACCGACGGCGTGTCCACGCCCACCAGGAGCTTTGCCGTTCGTTCAGGCGTGTCAGGCCGATCCGGGTCGACCGCCGCGACGCGGCGGGGGGTTCCGCCGTTGCTCCAAAGCGGCAACCTGCTCAACAATCGCCCGCAAGGTAGCCCTTGGCATGCCGGGGGGTAGGTTTCGCGCCAGGACTGTGATCTGAGCGAGGTCAGGGTCCGCCTCGGGAGCCGAAGCATGGTCCGCAGGCTCGGCCGAGTCGAAGAAGTAACTCGGACTAACACCCCAAAAGTCAGCCAGACGCTGGATGTTCTTCATGGTGGGGTTGTCCCGCTCGCCGCTCAAAAGATAGTTCAAATAGGACACCGACAGACCCGTGGCGGCGGAGACCTCCTCGGGCGTGAACTTCTTCTCCGTGTCCTTCTTCAGGCGTTCGTCGAACAGAGCTTGGAGTCGACCCGCGAACGTGGAGCCTCCAGAGCCTGGCCCAGCCGAAGGGTGCGACCCTGGCCCACCCCCAGCGTCCGTCATGGTCACTCCCCAACTCCTCGACGCGCCACTATCGTGGGCAAAGTGAATTTTCGACCACAACAGTTGCGGAGCCGTGCCGCCCGGTGCGAAGCTTGCTCGGGCACGGCCACTGCTGTGGCAGTGACACGGTATCGGACAACCATAGTGTTGCAACAGGTGTCCGTTGTTTCGACACCTGGCGGAACCGGCGATGCCGGATCGGAGACGGGCAGCGCATCTAGAAGCGGGATCGGGGGGATGCGCGATGCGCGCCGGAGAGCCTGCGCCAGGCAGAAATCCGCGGGGCACATGCCTCCGCGGGTGCCGTCACGCGGCACCCCTGCGTCGAAGCGAGCTGGCGTCAGTGGCCTCGGAGCAGCAGACTTCGGGGCCACTGCCGATCCTGGCCGGCACTCGTGGCAGCGACTTGCAACGGCACCGCACGTGGCACAGCGGGAGCGGCGCTCCTTCCCAGTACGTTGTCCCCGCAGACAGTCGCGCTCAGCGGCTTCATCTGAGCATTGGACGACCGTCTTCACATCGCCGGCGACCGTCGCTGGGGCTCTGGTCACATACTGACTGTAATGCCAGGAGGCCCACATGATTTGGGCACGCGGCCGCATCGCACGGCGCCTGCGGGATGCCGGGCTGCCGCCTCCGCCCGCTCCATACACCGTCGATGCCTGGTGCGAGGCTATCGCCCACGGCCGTGGCCGCCCGATCCACCTTCGCGGCGAACGCCTCGGTATGGACCTCCCCTCTGCGTTTCTCATCAAGCTCGAGCACGCAGACGTCATCATTGTTGACTCGGCCCTACCGATGCTGCCTCGGACGCAAGGCATCCTGCACGAGCTGGCTCACCTTGTCCTCAGCCACAGTGGCGACGCCCTGCATGCCGAGGTCGACGCAGCCGTTGAGGCTGAAGCGGAGCTGGCAGCGGACCTGCTCTTCCAGCGGCTGTCCACGGCTGCGACGGTCGCGAGCCGGGCAATGACCTCCGGCACCGCCAACTCGATCCGTAGCCAGCGGCTGTGGTGGCCTACGAGTTGGTGGACCGATCGTCGAACCGACTGGCAGGTCAACCAGCTGTGGATGACCCTACGAGCGGGCATGCCCGAGGCCGCGATCATCACCACCACTACTACTGAACAGGTCCCGGTAGAAATTGGCGGCAGCCGCCAGCGATACCGGCGGGTCGTTGAGGTGCACGAGGCATTGCGGTTGCTGCGTCCGTGGTACTCGCGGCAGGTACACGACAGCGCGAGCCAGCGTGCCCAGCGCTATCAATTAGATGCCACCAGTACGGCTGCGGTGGTTGAGGCGGCTCAGGTGGCGGTGGCGCTACGGCGCCATCAAACAGAGTCGCCCTCGGACGATGTTCCACCGTTACCTCAGCGACGGCTTGCCGCATACGACATTCGTGCGGAGGCCCGCCGCCTGGCGCTGGTGGGTCTTGCGCTACATGACTCCCCCCTCGTCGCTGCGGAACTCGCTCGCTGGAGCCCGGTGGCCTACGGCTCGCGGCCCGAGGAACCTGGGTCCACGGCCTTCGATAGTTTCCCGATCGCCCCGCTGAACAGGGCTGTGAATCGAAACGGCTGGGCCGGCGCGGCGTAGACGGAGCGGCAGGACCTGCGCTCCAGCGGCGTCCAAAGCTGACGGCTGCCAGCGTGTGGCGTGATCCCTGATCTGGGACGGGAACATTTCGCCGCCGAAATGCGGGCCGCTTCCGAGGGCGCAACCGAGAGCCGCTAGTTCGCGTCGCTCGTCGTCGCTGGCGATGCCTGGTGCGATGACTGCTAGGTCGAGATCGATCGCTAGGTCAACGGCCGCGCGGATTACCGACCGCGCGGGGCGCCAACCGGCGTCCAGCGCGTAGGCCGGGTGCACTCGCAGAAAGTGCCACGGTGCCGCGTTCAGCGACTCAATGCTCCGTGTGCTACTGCCGTAGTCCTCTAACAGCAGCCGGACACCCAAATGACGGAGTTGCTCCGAGGCGTCGCCGGGAGGTAGATCCGCTGGCTGGCCTAGTGCGAGCACGAGCGAGGAGCCTGCAAGGCTGCCTTGCAGCGCCTCTCGCAACCCATCGACGAACCGGGGTGTCACGGCGCGGGCGGGGATCGGCACGACCAGCGCAGCGTCCGGGAGGGCGTTCCGCCACGTCGCGGCGGCGGCTATCGATCGGGTCAGCACGGTTCTCGCGAGACCCTCCAACGCGTCTTGGTCGTTAAGGAGTTGGTACGCGTACCCGTCGGCGGCGAGCACGTCGTAGCGCGAGTACAGCCAACGGGGCACGGATTGAACCATCGTGATGCTGCCGCGGGCGAGATCAACGATAGGTTCGAAGGAGATCGACATGCGCGCGTCTTCGAGCTCTCGTCCGAGCGGAACGCTCTGAATCGGGCCAGCCTGATACGTGACCAAACGGTCTTGGCCTTGCCGGATGGCCCACCACATCACCCGCTCCGCCGAGTCGAGTAGAGCGGCGGCTTCGTCGGGGGCGCCTGAGGTCATGCCTGCGCTCACCCGGACCGTTAGCAGCGAGCCTTCGATGTGGATAGGTCGGCGCAGGGTTGCCACGGCGTAGCACGCCCGCTGGTAGGCGCTCATCTCTGTCGTAGCCCACATCACGAGTGCGAACTCCGCGTCGCCAACCCGGGCGACCTCCGCAGCGTCTCTCGATGTGCGACTAAGCCGTGTCGCCAGCTCGTTCAGCAGGACGAGAGCCTTATCGCGACCAACCGCGTCAGCCAGGAACTCGTAGTTCTCTAGCCGGATTGCAACCACGTGACAGGTGTCCGAAGACTTCTCAGCAACCCGGGTGAGCAGCGTCGCCCGGTTCGGCATGCCGGTGTCGCGGTCATGATGCGCCTCGTGCCTCATCAAGGCGTAGGCATGCGCGATGTCCAGGCTCGTCGACAGCGTCGCCGAAAACGCCCGCAGGGTCGAGCGCTCGCGAGCGGACAACCTGTCGCGAGGACCCCGAAGGTACAGTCTCAACGTGCCTTGCAGCCCAGTCGTCTTGGCACCAATCTCGTGCGCGATCGGCAGCGGCGCGCCAGCGGCGTACACAGGGACTTCTTCCGCCGGACCGTCGAACACCACCGCCGCGTCGCGATCGACACGCACCAACCGGCCGCCGCACGCAATCTCGATGTCCGCAGCCTGAGCACCGAAGAGCTTCACCGCTCCGGCAGCCGCGGTCCGGATCACGACATCGATGTCCCGGCTGGCCAAGGCATCGCTCAGCACAGCGAGGTGCTCCCACGCGCGCCGTTCCTCACGGATCCGAAGGCGATGTGTCAGCACCAAGTGCAGGACTAACATCGCGGCAGGCAGAGCTATCAATGCCCGCATATCAAGGCCGGCGAGAACCGAAACCAAGCCTGCCGTGCCGACTTCAGCCAAGCCCACGATCAGTCGTGTGCGCCACATGTAGCGCAGAACCGTCAGGACGGGACGTCCAGTAGCTAGCGTCGCTGCGGCCGTCGTGACTATTTCCTGAAGAGCTAGCACCGCGATCCCTGCGACAAGGAATCCGAGTACGTAGAGTTGCCACCGGGATGTTGCCAGCCCCGAGTCCTCAAATCCCGGACGTATACCGAAGGCGTGCATAGTTACGGCGGCCAGCGCGGCGGCCACGACATCCATGCTGACGTTGTGGATAGCCTTATGCACACCAGCGGAACGGGGGTATCGCGTGATGATTCGGGCCACGCTAACGCCGACAGCGGCGCAGATGATTACCCACGGCACAGGCAAGACTGATGCGCACAACAGCGTCGCCGTCGGCGTCAGCGTAATCCGAAAAGGTATACGGGGCGGCACAGGCGCCGACAAGATGGCACCGACCGCCATCACGGCCGTGCACATTATTGGGTACACCAAGTAATACGGTGCAGGTTGACGCAGGTTTACCGTCGCCCACAGAACGCTTGAGAGCGCCGCCGCAAAGACTGTGATCGTCAGCAGTACCAGCGCAGGCCCGCGTCGTCGGGATGACATCAATCATTCCCCCGTATTCGTCAACCCCAGCCCTCCCTGCAACAGATCGTCCACATTAACAGGTGATGCCAACCTTAGTCCCACTCAACGCCCTTGCGCATCACTGAACCCCCTCTCCCATCTCTCTGACGGTTGGAACATATGACCGCGTGTAGACCATTATCAACTGCAAAGAGTCGTTTTCGTCACTTACCGCGCACTGGGACGCACCGACGTAACGAAAAGGCAATCGCCTGCGCACTTGGGGCGACCATTGGTGGCTTAGTGTGACCTCGCAGCCACATGAGGTGCGCCATGGCTCTTGACGCCCACAGCCTGGTCACTCGACGCAACGGACAGATGACTATGGGCATGGGCGCGCGATCCACCAACTGACAACGCCCGCCCTGGCGGGGCAGCCGAGTTGGTCGTCATTCACGTGCTCGTCGACTCCCTGGCCCAGGAGTTAAGCCGCCGCCTCTCCGCGCCCGCACTGGTGGCGCTATCGTCCTGATATCGACTATTTAGGACGGCCCACAGTGCGGTAGTTGTGGACCGGCAGACCCGAGGAGCCGTTGTTGCGCGGCGGCTTGCAGGACGAGCGCGGGTGGGGGATCTGTCCCCGCCGGTCTTGCGTTGTCGATTCATGCCTGCCCGACCCGACGAACCGCTTAGGTCAGGGTCGTGAGGACGGTGTGCTCGTGTCGGTGGCGGCGCGGCCGCGATCGAGGATCAGCACAAGGGAGAAGAGGCCCGCCCGAGCGCCGGTCACCTGTTCGTGGGCAGAGAGGACCTCCCCGGTGCCAGGGTTGAGGATGAGCTGCGTTGTGGAGCCGTCGACAGTCACGCTGAAGCCAAGGCCGGCCCGTCCAGCCAGGTCTGTCTGCTCGCCGCCGAAGGAGATGTTCGGCACGCCGGCCAGGACGCGCAGCATCTCCGCGCGCTGCTCCTGACTGAGATATTGGCTAGTGGCAAGGCCGATGACGCCGTGGACGAGCATGCGGGGGTAGGCAGGCTCGTTAGCGAGCGCGCGTGGCGCTAGGGAGCCGGCGAGCGTGGCGGCATCGGCGGGCAGCGGTTCCGCCAGATACGGCTGCAGTTCGCCCGCCAGGTATCGCGTGGTCTTTTCTGAGGCTGGCGGGAAAGTGCTCCGCTCAGCCGGTGTCGGGCGGTGGGTGAGGCCAGGAACATCGGGAAGCCGGCGTGTCAACTCCCGGCCGGAGCTGTCGGAGTCGCGGCGCCAGCGACGCACATCAGAGCGTGTAATCACGTTGGTAGCGCGGGTCCACGACTGAGTGTGCAGGTAGGTGTACGGCAGGTTGGTGGAGGCATCGGCGGGGGTGCTGGCGACGCTCGCGGCGAGGGTCATCAGGCGTTGGTGCGGGGTGAGGCCGGGATCGGTGGCGGCCGTTGGAGGCATCGTGGTGCTCTGCTGCCGGGGTGATGCGGATGCAGGTTGCGAGCCGGTTTGGCCGGTGGGGGCGCTTGTTTGGCAGGCAGTGAGCAGGGCGCCGAGAGCGCTCGCAGTCACCAGGTGGGCGAGAGCAGTCCGTCGGGGCATGGGCATCGTGGTGATGATTCCTCGCTGGATAGGTAAGCGGTCAGATGGCTGCGCTGGCGCGCTTCGGCGTTGAGGCGGCCCAGCGTCGCTGTGGTCGGCTAGCAGCCGGGAGGCCTGGCACGGACGTCGATAGGTCTGCTTGGTTGGCTTGTCGGCGCTAATTGGCCCTGAGCAGGTTGGTCAGTGCCTGTCGGCCGCGGTCGGTGAGCATGGCCGTCAGGGATCGCCGGTGTGGCACCTGTCGCAGGTGTCCGTCGGCGAGCAGCACGTTGAAGGTGTCGCGGACGGTGCCCTCTGAGGGCCGGTTGGGGCCCTCAGCAGGGGTGTTGACCGTGGCGGCAAGCTCACGCACCGTCCATGTCCGGGTGGGATCCGCGAGCAGCGTCGTGTAGATGCGGCGCCGCTTGCCCGCCATCGACCCACCGTCCGAGCGCAAGTCCTCACCGCCGGGTCAGATCGGCCTGCCCCGCTGTGCGCAACTGCTGTCCGCCGGTCGGCCCGCCGGTGTTGTTGTTTCGGTCAGCATGGCTAGGGCTGTGAATCATGGCGTTGAGCTCCCATCGGTGATGCCGCTGCCAAGTCGTGTGGCGGGTCGTCGATTCCGGCCGGGTGGCCGTGGCGTTGGTCGGCGCAGGTGGTACGCATGCGGGTTAGTTCGTGGCGCAGGCGCGGGCCGTCGCGGTGACCTGGATGCGCGGCGCGGTGCTCGGCGGCGGCCCGGGCGAGGAGTTGACGCGCGGGTGCGCAGTGCCCGTCTTGATAGAGGACGAGGGCGAGGGTCGCTTGGGCGGCGAGGGTGGGCAGTGCCCGGGGGCCGTCGGCGGAGGTGTGGTGGCGGATGAGATCGCGGTAGCAGTCGGCCGCTTCGGGGAGTTTGCCGGTGCGGCGGTACGTGTTGGCCAGGATCTTGAGGGCGGCACGTGCCTCCGGTGATGTGGCGCCGCGCAGGCGGCGTAGGGAGCGGCACGCCCAGCGGGCCCAGGGCAGTGCGGCGCTGGGGTCGTCGTTCGTGAGGGTGAGTTCTGCGAGCAGGGCGGCGGCGTTTGCGGTGGCGACGTCCAGGGCGGGCAGGTCGTCGGTGGGATCGGTGTGCAGCAGGCCGGTCTGCAGAGCTTCGATCGCGCGTGCATGGTCGCCGTGATCGGCCCGGGCTCGGGCGTAGGTGAGGCGTTGTGCCATGGACATCCGAGGTCCGACGAGCTGTCGGGGCTCGGATCGCCATGTGAGGTGCAGGTCGCTGGGCCCGGCACCGACCGCGACGCGGTGGATGCCACCGGGGGCGTATGCGGCAGCGCAATGGATTTTGCCGGGAGGTACGAGGTGCGGGGCGCGGTGCAGCACGGCTTGGGCGACCGCGTCGCGCAGCGCTTGCGCTGGCACGGGTGCGCGCCCGCAGGCGGGCATGCACAGGTAGACCGGCGGGCACCCGGGAAGCTGCACCAGGATCATCGGGTGGCCGCAGTTGTGGCAGGTCACCAGTCCTGGCGGGACGGGGGCGGCTGGCACCGCGCGGGCTCGCGCTACCCATTCGTCGATCGTGGCCTGTGACAGGCCGCGCTCGCGGGCCACCGCGCTGATCGCCTGGTGTAGGTCGTGCTCGACCGCCCGCTTGAACGCCGCGGCGACCGCGTCAACAACGAACGCAGGCGTCCATGGGGTAACCGGCGTGCTCCGCGACGGCATAGCGTGTCCCTTTCCTGATCAGGTGGTTCTCGCGGTTGGCAAGCCAGTCAGTGCCATGAGGGGGCTGCCTGGGTGCAGACGGCGCGGTGGTTTTCACTGGCGGGCGTCGCAGCGATGTCCGTGATGCGGGCGCGATGTGGATCGCCTCGGGGCAGGTAGCGGGCGGCGATGGTCGTGGCGACGGTGAGGCAGCGATGGGCGACGTCGCGCAATCCGCAGTCGCGGTAGAGGCACGCGAGTTGTGTGAGCGTTTTTAGGCTGACCGGGGCTTCGGGTCCGCGCCGGTGGGTGGCAGTGGTGTAGACGTCTGCGAGGTCTCGGATTGCCTTCTCACAGCGGCCGACGCGGTGGTGTGCCTCGGCCATGCCGGCGCGGGCGTACAGGGTCCGCTCGTGGCTGTGGCCGAGTTCGGCGGTGGCGAGGTCGACCAGGTCGCGGTAGGTGGTGACGGCCTGGTCGGCGTGTCCGGTCAGCGCGGCCAGGGGTGCCAGCATCGCCGCCGCGTCGAGGCGCTCCGCGGAGTGATTAGTGCGGTGGGCGAGCGTGTGGGCGTAAACCGCCCACTGGTAGGCGTCATGGAGATCACCCAGGGTCCGCCGTGCGGCGGCGTGGTCGATTGCCCTCCGAGCGGGCATCTGGTGGAGCCCTCGCGCCGGTTGCGGTGCCCGGGGCATCGTGAGGTGCATGGTTGTTCCCTTGCGTTCGTCGGAGGGCTGGCGGGGACTGTGCGGCTAGGCGCGAGTCGCCGGTCAGGTGCTGCTCACGTCGGTGGGCGTAAAGTGGCAGCCAGCCGATGGGTTCCGTCCTGGCCCGGCGCGCTAGTGGGCGGGGCTTTGGGCAATGGTCGAGGTGAACTGATAGGAGCGCAGCACCACCATCGGATCGGCCATCAGCTCGGCGAAGCGGTCCAGGTCCTCTTCCGTCGCGCCGTCGACTAGCAGCTGGTCGGTCAGTTGGTGAACGTTGTCGGCGTAGAGCTGGCAGCCGGGGCCGCCGCCGGTCCAGGTACGGGCGGTGGTGCGGGCGTGCACGTGGTTCATCCCGGCGTGCAGCAGCAGAGAGGCTGCCCTGTCGCCCCAGTGCAGGTCGACGCCCTGGCTGGCGAGGACGTCGAGAACGCGGCGCACCACGTTGGCGAGTAGTTCCGCGTCTTCGGGCGAGGGAGCGCGGTGCACCCACATCTGGGCGTAAACGATGTCGCCGAGGACCAGCCATCCGCCCGGCTTCAGTAGGGAGATCATCTCGTCGAGTAAGTCGGTTCGGTTGGCAAGCGGCGCCAGCGCGCAGCGCGCATTGATCAGGTCGAACGGCGCGGCTTCGGCGGGTAGTTGCAACCCGTGGCGCAGGTCGCGTTCGTAGACGTGGACGATCGCGGTGGGGTCGAGCAGTTTCGCATCTTCGTCTAGGGCGACGACGCGACCCGACGATCCGACCAGGCCGGCGAGGTAACGCGTGAGCGAACCAGCTCCAGCGCCGACATCGAGAGCTCGCTGCCCGCTTCGGACTCCGATACGCGCGAATTCCCGTGTCGTGATCGGGTCGAACACCTTCGTGAGGTCTAGGGGCGGCATGCTGCTGCTTATCTGGTGGCGCTGGTGGGTGGACGTCATGGTTCCTCCTGGTTCAACCCTGGTTCGCGAGAACGCTGGTGCCGCTGTGGGCCCAGCGCAGCTCGACGGACTCGGGGCTATGGACGAGGGCCAGCTCGACAAGCCGGATCAGGTGTTGGCGTAGGTCGGCACGGGTGGACTCCTGCCATCGCTGGTAGGTAATGAGTGGCCGGGTGGCCGCGGTGCGTCGGTCGTAGGCGGCGGCGAAGCCGACAACGAGCGCTTCCAGGTGCGCCGCGTCGTACAGGACTGCGGGGCAGAAGCAGACATAGAACCTGCGACGCGGGGCAGCGGCGTAGGGCTGGAGGTACTGCTCGCAGGTGGTGCAGCGGGCCAGGTCGGTGAGCAGCCAGAGGCTGGTGTCGTCGTCATTCACGATGTCACCGCCCTTGCCTGCTTGAAGGTGGGTGGGGTGGTCGGCGGCGCCGTTCGGGTCGGCGACGCCAACCACCCATTGCCGCCCGCGATGGATGCTCGGAGGGCGGCCCCGCGCCTGGTGGGACCTGACCCGCCAGGTGCAGGGGTGCAAGCGAGGCGCGGAGGTCGCCTCGCTGGGCTGTGAAGGGAGATGCTGGTGGTCATCGTGGGGATCCCGTAGGTACGGCAAGCACGTCGTGCAGGCGGGCGGGATCGGCGCGCAGGTCTGCTGCGGGGGCGTTCAGGGCGATGGTGCCCCTGTCGAGGACGGCGACGTCGTGCGCGATGTCGAGGGCGAGGGCGAGGTTCTGCTCGGCGAGTAGGACAGCGCTGCCGGTCTCGGCAAGGCCGGTGATGATCGCGGCGAGCTGGCCGACGATGGCGGGGGCGAGTCCTTCGGAGGGTTCGTCGAGTAGCAGCACCTTCGGCGCGGCGAGCAGGGCGCGGGCCAGGGCGAGCATTTGCTGTTCGCCGCCGGAGAGTTGGTGGGGCCGGTGGTGACGGCGTTCGCCCAGCGCGGGGAACAGGTCGAGGATCTGCCGTGCGGTGATGGTGCGGGGGCGGCCGGGGTGCGGTCGGGGTAGCGCGAGGTGCTCGGCGACGGTGAGGCCGGCGAACAGGCGGCGTCCTTGCGGGACGAGGCCGATGCCGGCGCGGCAGCGGCGGCGGGCAGAAAGGCCTGTCACCAGTCGGTTGTTGAGGAGGATTTCAGTACCCGACAGCGCGGGGTGTAGGCCAGCGATGGTGTTGATCAGAGTGGTTTTGCCGGCCCCGTTGCGGCCGACCACGGCGCTCACCTTCCCGGCTCGCACATTGAGCGTGACGCCGGTGAGCAGAGGTGCGCCGTGGTGCCCGGCTCGCAGGTTGCGCACCCGCAGGATGGGCGGCGCAGCTGCGGGCGGGTCGGTGGTGGCCTTCGGCGCTGTGGGCACGTGGTTGGTGGGGTCCGTCTCGGCGAGGTACACGCGGCGCACGTCCGGGTGGGTGCGCACGTCGCTGGGGGTGCCGGTGGTGAGGTGTTGGCCGTGGTGCAGGACGGTGACGGTGTCGGCGACCGCGGTGACGAAGTCGAGGTTGTGGTCGACCAGCAGCACGGCGATGTCGGTGGGCAGTGCGCGGATCAGCTCGGCGAGGCGGGTGACCTCGGTGGTGGCGAGGCCGGCGGAGGGTTCGTCGAGCAGGAGCAGTCGGGGTTGGGCGGCGAGGGCGACGGCGACTTCGAGGCGGCGTTGGTCGCCGTAGGAGAGTTGGCTGGTGGGCCACTGGGCGTGCTCGGCCAGGCCGACCCGGGCCAGGGCGTGCAGGGCCGCCGCTGACGTGCGAGGCCGCAGGCGCAGCGCGGCCAGGTGCTGCCCGGGCACGGCGAGTAGCACGTTCTGGACGACCGTCAGCGGGCGGGCGAGAGCGGGATGCTGCCAGGTGCGGGCGATTCCGGCGCGGGCGCGGCGGTGCGCCGGCCAGCGGTGGATGTCGTGTCCGGCGTAGTGGATGCGCCCCGACGTCGGGCGCAGGGTGCCGGCGATCAGGTGTAGCAGGGTGCTCTTGCCGGCGCCGTTGGGTCCGATGAGCGCGTGCCGTGCCCCCGGGTGCAGGTCGAGACTGACCTCGTCGACGGCTCGGCGGGCGCCGTAGGCGCGGCTGACGGTGTCCAGTCGCAGCAGCGGTGCGCTCATGTCCGCTCCCGATCGCGTCGGCTGACGAGCCCGGCCAGCCGGTGCCGGGGTAGGTAGGCCAGGGCGAGGAAACTCAGGCCGAGCAGGGTGCTGCCGTGGCCGCTGAGCAGACCGCCGGCCCAGTCCCGGGCGGCCACGAGGAGGATCGCGGAGGCGCAGGCGCCGATCATGCTGCCGGACCCGATCAGCGCGGCGGCGAGGGCGAGGGCGGAGATGCCCATGGCGGCGTCGGCGGGCGAGACGTAGCGGGTCACCGCGACGAGCAGCGCCCCGGCCGCGCCAGCGATGGCACCGGCGAGGGTATAGGCGGCGAGAAGGAGCCGGCTGGTGTGGTGGCCGGTGGCTTGTACACGGGGCTCGTGGGCGGCGATGCCGCGCAGGAGCAGGGCGAAGCGCGTGCGGGTGAGGACGATGACCGCGGCGCCGATGATCAGGGTGCACGCGAGGACGTACAGGTACACCCAGCCCGGCCGGACCATCGGGGGCAGGCCGGGTAGCGCGACCACCGGCGCGGTGTGGGTGCCTTCGCTGCCGCCCGGCGCCCACTGCCCGGCGGCGGCGTGCACGAGTTCACCGATACCGAACGTGACCATCAGGAAGGTGGTGGCCCGGACCCGTACCGCGAGCAGGCCGGTCACGGCCGCGACGACAGCCCCGGCGGCGGTCGCCGCCAGCAACTGGACCGGGCCGAGGTTGGTCAGCGTAGCGAGGGTGGCGGCGGTGTACGCGCCGACGAGCAGGTACGCGGCCTGCCCCAGCGGTGGTTGCCCGGCCAGCCCGACCAGCAGCTGCGCGCTCATCGCGAGCACGGCCATGACCAGAGCGGTGGCGGCGAGCGAGACGACGTACGCGTTGACCATCCACGGCAGCGCCACTGCCGCCACGACGACGATGCCCGAGGCGACGGGTACGAGGCGGGCCACCCGGCTGACAGATCGGTGTTGGGTCGTGGCGGTGTCGGGTGCGGGTGCGGGTGCGGGTGCGGGTGCGGGTGTGAGGATGGTGGTCACGCGGGCCGTCCCGCAAGCGCAGGGCGGTGCCGAACGGAAAGCGCGACCAGCATCGCCGCGGCAAGGACAAACGCGGCAGCGCCGGGAACGAGAGCGACACCGAGCGTGAGAACTTGGCCGACGCCGAGGGCGGCGAGCAGAGCGCCGCGGATGCTGCCGAGGCCGCCGACGACGCAGACGATCAGCGAGTAGACCAGGATCGTGGTGTCCACGCCGGGGGCCGGGCCGATGACCGGGGCGCCGAGCACGCCGGCGGTGACCGCGAGGACTCCCCCACCGACCAGCACGGCGGCCCGGGTCCTGCGGGTGCATAGCCCGGTGGCGGCGGCCATGCCGGGGTCGGCGACCACGGCCCGCACCATCGCTCCGGTGCGGGAGCGCTCGACCAGCCAGATCAGCAGCACGATGATCAGGGCGGCGACCGCGATGAACCCCAGTCGGTAGACCGGGTACTGGTAGCCGCCGAGGCTGACCGACCCGGCGAGCGCGCGGGGTGGGTCGACTGAGCGCGGTTCGGCGCCGAACACGGTGCTGAACCCGTCGGCGGCGATGTACGCCAGCCCGAGGGTGGCAAGCACCTGGTCCAGCGGCCGATCCGTGAGGGGTCGCACAGCGGCGGCGAGGCCCGCTCCCCCGAGCGCGCCGATCAGGACCGCCGCGGCGAGGGCCAGGCCGAGTCCGGCCCAGCCGCCGTCGGCGAGGTGCCAGGCGATGTAGGCGCCAGCGAGGTAGAGGGTGCCGTGGGCCATGCTGAACACCCCGGCGACGCCGAAGATCAGCGTGAGTCCGGCGGCGATGACGAACAGCAGCAGTCCGTACGCGACCCCGTCCAGCGCGGTGATCGTGTAGGGGTTGACGAGCCCGCTCAGGCCCACGGCACTCCTCCTTCCGAACTCAGGTCAGGCGGACGCGAGGCGCCGGCCGATGGTGGTGTGCATCAGGTAGCCCGACAGCATCAGCTGCGGGTCCATCAACACCTGCCGCAGCTCGGCCAGGTCGTCGCGACTCATGCCGCCGGCGACCAGCTCGGCCTCGCGCTGGATCGAGTTGGAGTGGTGCAGCTGGCAGATGCCGGTGCCGCCGCGCCACGAGCGGGACTCGATGCGGCTGTCGACGTCGACCAGGCCGAGGCGCAGCATCACCTCGGGTGCCCGCTGCGCCCAGCCCATGTCCGCCCCGCGAGACTCGCCGTAGGCGAGCAACAGGTCTTGGAACCGCTCGATCAGCTCGGTGGCCCGTGGGCTGGGGCTGCGGCGGATCATGTCGCGCCAGGTGCAGTCCCAGTCCGCCACCACCATCGCCCCGCCCGGGGCGAGAGCGCGTATCAGGTCGGCGAGGACCTGCTCCCGCTCGGGCAGGTGCATCAGCACCAGGCGGGCGACGATGGCCTGCTGCGACCCCGCGGGCAGTTCCATCTCGCGGATGTCGCCGGCCCGGACGGTGACATTGGGCCCCTCGGGGATGTAGCGGGGGTCGAGGTCCACGGCGGTGACGTGCCCATCGGGGGCGACCTGGTCGGCCAGCCAGGTAGTCAGCGTGCCCGCGCCGGCGCCGATGTCCGTGACGTTCCAGCCCGGTCCGACCCCCAGCTCGAACAGGGTCCGGCGGGTGCCGGGGTCGAGGATCTCAGCGAGGTGACGCAGCTGGTTGGCGGCCTCGTTGGTGGCGTTGTCGAACATGTACCCGGCCTGCTGCTCGCCGGTCGCGGTCGTGGTCATGGGTTTGTCCCTTCCGATTCAGGAGCCGAGGGTGGTGAGCGTCTGCACGGTGCGGTTGACCCACACCTGTCCGTCCTGGGCTACCTCCCGCAGGTAGTACGCCTGCACCGGGGTGTGGTTGATCGGCCCGAACTGCCAGGCGCCCCGAGGTGAATCGATCGAGCCCACCCGGGGCAGCGCGGCGGTGAGCGTTTGCGAGGTCAGCCCGGTTGCCGGCACACTTGCGGCGGCCGGCGACGCGGCCGGGCTGCTGACCGCTGGGCTGCTACTCGGCGCAGGGCTGCCGGAGGCCTGTGCAGTGCCGGTGGCGGTGGGTGTAGTCGCGGTGGCATCGGGCTGGGCCAGCGCTTCCGAGATGGCCCTGTCCAGCACGAGCGCCGCGTCCCACGCGCAGACGTGGTAGACGTTCGGCAGCTTCCCGTCGTTACCTGCGGTGAACCGGCTTACGAAGTCTCTGTTGGCCGCGTTGTCCAGCGTCGGCGAGTAGTTAAGCGTGGTGTAGATGCCTTTGGCCTGCTCCTTCAACGCGGCCAGTGGCGCGCCTTCGGTCAGGAAGCCTGAGGCGTACAGCGGCGTGGTGATGCCGTACTGGCGGTACTGCTTGACGAACTCGATCGCGGACGCGCCGGCGTAGAAGGTGTAGACGGCCGCCGGCTTGGCCTCTTTGATCTTCGTCAGGTACGGGGAGAACTCGGTCGTCGGCGCCGGTACCCACGGCGTCCACGTCGGCTCCCCGCCCGGGTTCGCCAGTTGCCCGCCAGCCTTGCGGAAGGCGGTGACGAAACCACCGATCTGATCACGGCCGCCGATGTAGTCCGGGCCGATCACCCAGACCCGGCCATTGCCGACGGTCGTGCGCAGGTAGCCGGCGATCGACGCGCCGGTCTCCTGACTCAGCCACGACGTCGACCACAGGTAGGTGGGATTGTCGACCGTTGAGGGCCGCCCACCCATACCGATCAGCGGCACCTTGGACTCGATCAGCAGCGGGTACAAGGTCTGCACCGTGTCGGCGGTACCCCCGCCAACGAGAGCGAGGACCTTGTCCTGCTCGATGAGCTTGCGCGCCGACGCGAGGGCGGTGGCCTTGCCGTCGCCCTCGTCGGCCTCAATCACCTTCACGGGTCGACCGCCGAGCTTGCCGCCCAGCTTGTCCAAGGCCAGCCGCCACCCCGCGGCCTGGTCATCACCGATCGACTTGTAGTTGCCGGTTTTTGGCACGATCAAGCCGATGCGGATCTCGTTGGCGGTGGTATCCGAGTCGCTGAGGCTCGACCCGGCGCAGCCGGCGACAGCGACCAGGGCGGTGGCAGCGATGGAGGCGATCGCCGTTCGCCAGCGATGGTGCCGGCGGCCGGTTGGTTGATGAGTCACGAGAGTCGACGTCCTTCCGTTCTGAGGGGATGGTGCGAGGGCCGTACGTGGTGCTGGGGTGGTACGACGGGGCTGGCCAGGCGGTGCAGGATGGCCAGGACGGAGGCGGGTTCCGTGGCGTCGCAGGTCAGGACCGGCACCTGCGCGCTCACCCGTAAGGCATCGCGAATCTCGTGGCGGTTGCGGGGACCGCCGAGCGCCCGGTTGATCGCGACCAGGTACGGCATGTCACGGGCGTCGAGGTAGTCCATCGCCGGATACGACACCGGCAGTCGGGTGGTGTCGACCAGCACGACTGCGCTGGTGGCGCCGAGAGCGACGTGGTCCCACATCCACCACCAGCGCCGCAGCTCCGGCGTCACGTGCAGGACGACGGTGACGCCGGTGGACAGGGTTGCGTAACCGACCTCTCCGACCACGCCCGACTGGCCGGGCAGCGTCGCGCCCCCACGCTGAGCGGCCCGCAGGAAGCAGGACTTCCCCACACCCGCGCCGCCGGTCACCAGCACCTTGACCGTCGAGGCCGCACGCCCCATCACGCCCGAGTTCGCGCTCATGCTCATCGCCGCCCACACGCCGGCTCAGCCGGCCGTTCGCGGCCCTGGCCTGACCGCGTCGCCGATGCGCGCCGCCATGGTCGCCAGCTCGTAGGCGACCTGCGACGGGTCGCAGTCGTTGCGGGCCAACGCCGCTAAAGACGACCCGTCGGGCACCTGCTGCACGACGAGGATCCCGTCGCGCATCATCAGCATCTGGAAGTGCACACCGCCGGTCTGCAGCAGGTCGGTGGCTCCGCGCGCCAGACTGACCAGCCCGGACACGATCGCCGCGAGCTGATCGCCGCGGTCGGTGTCCAGACCGTCGGTGCTGGCCAGCAGCAGACCGTCGCCGGAAACCGCAACGACGTGCGCCACTGCGGGGATCTGGCTGGCCAGGTTGTTCAGAACAGTCGCCAGCTGCGAATTGCGGGCGGTAGTGGCGAGGCTCATCTGCGTTCTCCTGTCGGGAGGGGAGGGGTGGACGGCACGGCTCGCAGGCCGCGCATCGTGCCGGCGACCTGCGCCCGAATCGCCGCCGGGTCGATTTGTACGTAGGGCTCCGATGGGGTCCGCTGTGCCGGCAGGCCACCTGGGACGACGTGTGCCTGGGGGCGACGTCGAGGCAGACCGGAGGTGGTGCGTCCATCGGTTGCTGGTTCGGCGGCGGACGCCGCCGCCTGCCAGCCCGCGTCGGCGTCGGTGCTGAAACCACGCTCGTCGCTGCGAGACGGCCACAACCACGGCGATTGAGCCGCCATCGCCTGAAACATCGGCGGATCCGGCGGTAGCGGCGCGCCCACCGGCAACGACACCGGGCCCCGCTGGCGAGGCACAGGCGGCAATTCCATCGTCATGTCCGCGCTCGGTGGTGCCGTTGGCGCCGGCACTACCGGGATCTGTTGGGTCTGACCAGTCCACCCAGTCCCCGCCCACGGAGTCGCCCCGGCCGGATGAGGTGCAGGCTCGGGAGCCGGCCGCGTGGGGCGTTGGATCTGGCTCGGCACGACGATCTCCCGCACGTGCACCCGCGTGACGTACTCAGCTGGCACTAGGACCTCGGCGGTCACGCCGGTCGGCTGGCTAGCGCCCAGCCGTACTCGCACCCCGAATTCCGCCGCTAGGCGGGATGTCACGACCAGTCCCATTTGGTCGGTGACCGCAACCTCGATCTCCGGGCTCGCCAGCAGAGCGTTAGCGCGGTCGAACTGCTCCGGGATCATCCCGAGGCCGGAATCGACGACAAGGATCTGCACGTCATGCCCGGACCACCCCGCCACCACGCGCACCTGGTCTGCGGAGAACCGGGTGGCGTTGTCCAGCAGCTCCGCGAGGATCGACTTGACCGCGTAGACGGCGCGGGCGTCGATCTCGACCTCGACCAACTGCCCCGTGGTGATTCGGGCGAATCCTTCGATCTCGGACAAGGCCGCGTTGACCAGGTCGGCAAGCACCACCGGACTTGGCTGTGATTGGGCCGGGCCGCCCCCGGCGACGATCAAGAGATTCGACCCGTAGCGGCGCAGCTGGGTGGCCTGCTGGTCCGCCGCGAACACCATCTCCAGCCGGTCGGGGTTCGCCTCGTCGCGCTCAAGACGATCAATGCTGGCCAGTAGTTGGTCAGTCAGGGTCTGCACGCGTCGACCAACCGAAGTGATCATGGCGCTGACCAGGGCGCGTCCCCGTGCCTGCCCCACCGCCGCGTCCACCGCCGCGACCAGCACCAGGTTGAACGCGCCCGCGAGCTGGCCGACCTCGTCGCGGCCAACTACCGGCACCGCCACGCCTCCGGCGCCCTCGGCCAGCCGTGCCGCCGCCGCCGGATCCGATGTCGCCCGCAGCCGCGCTACCAAGGCAGGCAGTTCCACGTCCGCGACCCGGCGTGCACCCTGCTCCAGGGACGACAGCTGCGCGACCAGCGACCGGGCCACACGCACCGCCGTCACCGCGGCGACCAGCAGCATCAGCAACAAGATCGCGGCTTGCACCGCCGCCGCGCGGACCTGGGCCAACCACAGTTCATCAGCAGCAGCCGCGATGTCAGCGTTGACCGTTGCCTGCACCTGGGCCAACAGGTCTGCTCGACTGGTCATCACCCGACTCCATTGCTCGGCGCCGCCCGGCAGCCGCACCGGCTCGTACACGCCGGTGCCAGAGACCAGGCCGTCGAGGCGCACCGCGGCGAGGACGTCCCTGCCGGTCAACGTCCGCCCTAACCGCGCCCTCCACGACGGGCGCGCCAAGGCGTCAAACTCGCGCAGCGCCTCATCCTGGCCGGACCGGGCGGCCACAATCTCCGCGTGCAGCGCCGGGGTCAACCGGCGCGCCGCCACCGCCTGCAACACCGCCACCTGTTGCTGACCCACCGCCTCGCGGGCCCGCGACACCGTCGCCGACGCCCGCATCTCATCCGCCAACTCCGGTTCCACACCGCTCTGCGCCACCGTCAACAGCAGATCCCCGAGATCGGCGATGACGATCCGATAGCCGAACGCCACGGCGGACAGCGCCACCGGGCCATCCCCGCGCACCCGCTGCCGCTGCGCCTGCACATCCGCCAACCCCGCATCAGCACGGGCCAGGACAGCGCGCACACCCCCGGGCGGGTCTTCGAGGTCTCCACGCAGCACCCGGAACCCGGAGATCGCCTCGTCGGCGCGCTGCACGGCCCGCTCGAAATCCGCAGGCTTCACCTTCGACCCTGGTAGCAGCAGACCCACGGCGGCAATCCGCTCCGCCTGCAGGCGCTGCGTCACCTCGGTCGCCGACGCACCCACAGCGAACAAATCCCCGGCACCCTTGGCGGCCCTGGCCTCCCCCACGGAGGACCACAATCCGAAACCCGCCGACACCATCGCGACCAGCACCGTCGGCAGCACGATCAGCGCGGCCTTCCACCGCACCGATATATCCGCCAACCGGCGGCCCACTCTTATCCGCGAGACCCGCATCGCACCGCCACTGGCCGTGCTCACACCGCCGCCCAGTTGTCCGTAGATGCGGTACCGCTGCCACGCCCGCTCCACGCCGCGTCACGCGGCCAGCGCCGGCCGGTCGCCGACAGAGTCGCCGTAGCAAGCGCCTGCTCGTTGACGGGCCTGCCGGCGGAGAGTTGCCGGCCGGTCGATACCAGTAGCTGCGGCGCGATGGCCAGATGCGCCACCAGCGGCGTGATCAGCAGAGGCATGAACCTCCTGGCAACAGGCACGGCGAACCTTCCCTCGGTGAGTTGGCATCGCTGGCTGGTGACTACAGCGCAGCAGCGGCGTTGACGCCGACATAGAGCGACCTAAGACGAGATCGATCAATGTCGGCCAGCCCTGCCAAGCGGTTTTGACAATCCGCCGACATTCCCGGCATCAGCAACATCCGTTGAAGATGAATGTCAGTGGATTGTCGGAATTGGACGACATCCCTTATCGACACCACCGATGACGCCTTTTGATGTTTGGGTCACCGCCCGCGTCGACGTCGCTGGCGATGAGGGGCCGCAGCCGCGATGCGGCGTGACGGTCTGCCGTGTCCACGACCCCTTGGGAGGGCATGCACCATGACCATTTCATCCATGCCAGAGGTCGGAGAGGTTGGCCGTCGGGCCGCCGAGATCCTCGACAAGATGCAGGCGCACCCGGCCTACGGCCGTCTGCAGAGCTCGTCGATGAAGTACTCCACCTGCTGGGCCACATTCACCGGCTACCCGGCAATCAGCCGATGGTCGCTGCAGCGCGATGCCGCTCCGTTGCTGGACGAAGCGCTGCGCGTGCTGGCGCTCAAAGCTGCCGTGTTCGATCTTTCCGGCGGCGACGAGCGCGCCGCTGAACTGCTGGTGCCGGCGCCGGTGGACGAGATGATCCACGCCGTGCTGGCCCAGTTCACGCTGATGACGCGCCTGCAGCGGGACTTGGGCGTCACCTTCCCCCTTGCCACCGAGTTGGAGGAGTTCACCTACGCCCGCGGCGGCATCACGGACGCCTACTACGCCGCCGCCGGGTGGGGAGAGCAGCCACTGCGGTACTGGCTGGACTCGGCCGAGGTGAATCGGCGTCTCGGCCTGCTCAACGAGCGCTACCAGGCCGCTGGTCTCGGCCGGGATGGACGCAGCCACGACTTCGACTTCGAACGGAACGAGCCGCTCGCCGCCGGGGTCAGCGGTTAGCCAGCTCCACCGACAGCACCCGCCGCAGGGCCGCAACCGTCTTCTTCGCTCCGAACTGTTCGGCGGCGATCCGCTCGGCGCGGGCAACAGCGGCGAAGATCCCGTCGGCGGGTGCCTGCCGCAAGACGGCTACGAGCCAACCTTCCAGATCGACCAGGTCGGCGGGCAACTCCAGCGCCGCCGCCGTCGGCGCCGGTCGGGGCGCCTGATCGGGGACCAGCTCCCCCTGCGCGGCGTACCGGCCGGCGGGAAGGCCCACCCGGAACGGATGAACGCAAACGGCGACACCGTCCGCGGTTGCCCGCCATCCCAGGTCAGGTCGGTACGCGAATTCGGGTCCTGGCCGGTCGATCACATCGAACTGGCCCGGCCCGAGCTGCTGAGCCGGACACACCACGCAGGTCTGTTCACACCACTGCGGAAAGGGCCCCGACATGCCGCCGATCGTACGGCAATCAGGAGGTACCAGGGTATGACGGTCTTATCGCCTCCCCGCCCCGCCGACATCGAGCGCGCCCTGCGCGACGCTCGGACCTGGTGCGCGGGGCACACCATCGACAACCGGCCAGCCCTGGTCCACGCGCTGCGCGTCGCAGTGACCATCGGGCAACACGTCCCCGCCCCAGCACAGGACGTCATCATCGCCGCGCTCCTGCACGACGCACCGGACCTCGCCCCGGCAGAGCCGGACATCTACCAGACCCTCACCGCCAACTACGGAACCGAGGTTGCCCGGATCATCGCCGCGCTTCAGGCCGAGCACCACGCCCTTGATGAACCTGACCCGCCCATCCGCGTAGATGACCAACCGGTACTAGTTGCCTCGACCGCCGACAAGATCGTCGCGCTGACTTCGCTGCTGCGCCGGGCCCACAGCACGGGCAACGCACAGGACTTTTTTGACCGACGCCCGGTGCTGTGCGGGCTACTGCCGCATTTTCGGGCGTTCCAACGCGCCGCACATCCTCGGCTGCCCGCCAGCATGTCGGCGCATCTCGACGCCGCCCTCACGCCGCTCGAGCCGGCCACCGCTCGTGCGCAGGGTGCGGGTGCACGGTGAACCGCGCCATGCTCGACGAGCAGGTCGGCACGCGACTACGAGGCGACCTGCTTGCCGCATCACGACGGGTACCGACGCGGCGACACATCATCCAGACATGGGAGCTGTCCTCCGTCGAGCGCTGGTTCTACCCCGACGGCAGCAGCCTGATCTGCAAGATCGCCACCGCACCGTTCACCGGCGAGGCGACCGTCCTTCGCGCGCTCAACAACCAGCAAGCCCCAGTCCCGCTGCTGAACGGCTACACGATGCGCCCCGACGGGGTGGGCATGCTGATGGAGGACCTGGGCGAGGCAAGTCGGACCGCGACGCTCGCCGAGGCTGCCGCAACGGCCCGATGGGTTCACGCCACTGCGGGCATTCCCAACCTCCCGACCTTCGACGAAGCGGGCCTGGCGCGGCTACCAGAGCAAGGACTCGACGCGTTGGACGAGCTGCGTCGGCAAGGGCGCTTCACCCGCGACGCGGAAGGGATCGAAGCGGTGCTGCAGCGAGTCGCTGCCACCGCACGACGCAGAGCCGACGGTGCCGAGCGACCACCGTTCGGGTTGTGCCACGGCGAATTCCACCGCACGTCACTGCACGTCAGCCGCGTCGGCTGCCGGGTCGTCGACTGGGCCAAGGCATTCACCGGACCTGGCCTGTTCGACCTGGCCACTTGGTTCGGCACCCGCACATCCACCGAACCCCGACTCCTCACCAAGCTCATCCACGCCTACGTCGCCGCAGGTGGCCACCCCGACGCCGAAGCCGACCGGGGCGGGCTTCCGGCTGCCCGATGGGCGCTGGGCTGGCACCGGGTGTGGGCGGCCTGGTGGCTGCTCACGACCGCCGCCGCTGGCCACCACCCAGCTTCCGCCGATCGGCGCCATATCGAAATCGTCCTCCGGCAACTCCAGGGCGCAGTGGACCTGCTTGGAGCACCGCTGCCCACTAGCGCCGGCCGACCATCACTTACTACAGGAAGATCCTCGTGAAGCGCCTCGTCGTCGACACCCACGCCTCGTCCTGCTACTTCCGCACCTCCGTCGGAGGCCACGGGCGCAAGGCCCTGGTGCAGATCACCGAACGGTGCAACCTGCACTGCGCCCACTGCTTCGTCTCGTCGACCGCCGCCGGGTCGGACCTGTCCCGACTCGATTTCATTACCCGGGTGCTGCCGCGGCTGCTCGACGCCCGGGTCGAACGCCTCACGCTCACCGGGGGCGAGCCCTTCGTGCATCCCGACCTGATCGCCATGTGCCAGGCCGTCGCCGACCGAGACTTACCGCTGGGAATCTGCACCAACGCGACGCGGACCCGCGACGCTGACATCGACGCCCTGGCCGCCCTCGGCAACGTCCACATCAACGTGTCCTTCGACGGATTCCGTCCCGACAGCCACGGCAAGTTCCGCGGTGACCGGTCGTCGTTTGACACCACCGTCGCGACCACCCGCAAGTTCGCCGACGCCGGGTTACTCAAGGGCCTTCTGTCCACACCCAACGCGCTGACCACCCCGCAGGAGTTCGCCGACCTGTGCGCGTTCGCCGTCGACGTCGGCGCCGAATACGTGCTGATGAACCCGCTATCGTCCTTCGGCCGAGGAGTGAAGAGCCGCAGCAAGCTCGCCGCGACCACGACTGCCATGGACGCGATCCGGGCGGTGACCGACCGTTTCGCTGACCAGCTCGATCTCGTCCGCATCCGCTTCCCCAACGACAACCTGCCGCTGGGTGGCTGCGACGCCGGCAAGCTGATCTACGTCTTCGTCGACGGCCAGGTCGCCGTCTGCCCTTACCTGGTCTTCGCCGCCCGCACGCCCGCCTCAGCGCACCGCGACACCGAGTTCCTGACGGGCAACATCCTCGACGCAGAGGCCGCCCCCAGCCTCGACGCCTACGACTTCCACACCCGCTACCAGCTCGGCGCCAACCCGACCTGCGGCTCCTGCCATGTCGCCGGGCAGTGCGGCAAGGGCTGCCCGGCTGCGGTCGTCGCCGCAGGTGGCCGCATCGGCGACGTCGACAGCGACCAGTGCCCCATCACCACACCCAACGGCCGTCGCTTGCTGCCGCTGTCCCCGTCGAAGGGGTGAGCACTCTGTTCATCGCCGTCGAAGGGCCGAACGGAGTCGGCAAAACCACGATCGCCCGCCTTCTAGCCGACCGTCTCGCCGAACTCGGATCGGCCGGGGTCCACCTGACCGGCGAGCCCACCCGCACACCCTTGGGCCAACTCCTGCGCCGGCAGGAATCCTTCCTACACGGCAAGGCCCTGGCCCTCGCCCTGGCCGCCGACCGGGCCGCGCACATCGAAACGGAGATCATCCCCCGGCTCGACGACGGACTCCACGTCGTGACCGACCGGTACGTCGCCTCCTCGCTGGTGCTGCAACGCATCGACGGCCTCGACCTCGGTGAAATCTGGTCCTACAACCGCTATGTCCTGCCCGCTACCGTCATCTACCTCGAAGACCACCCAGAGGTCATCCGCACCCGACTGGCAGCCCGACCGCAGCTGACCAGGCTGGAGCTGGCCGGCTCACCCGAGAAGGAACTCATCCTCTACCGCGACGCCGCGGCTCACCTGCGCCGGCAGCAGTGGCGTCAACACGTCGTGGTCTGTCACGGCCTCACCCCCGAGCAGGTGGTGGACACTATCCTCGGCCTGCTACCCGCCGACGGCCCCTGACCAGCGAGGCTCACCGTGCTGTCCATCCTGACGATCAACGTGCAGGCCGCCGCGCTCGCCCGGGCGCAGAACCTTCTGACCTGGCTACTGCAGCGCGACGACCACGTGATCATCCTGACCGAAACCAGCAACGGACCCGGCACCCGTCACCTGCTCAGCGGCCTGCGCGCAGCCGGATTGTTCATCACTCACCAGCCCTCAGCGGACGGAGACCGCGGCTGTGCCATCGCCAGCCGTATCCCCACCCGCCCAGCCCCACACCTCACTGCGGGTATCAGCCTGCCTGGCCGGGCCCCCGCCCTCACCCTCGACACCGACCCTGCCGTGACGATCCTCGGCCTTTACGTCCCCTCCAGCGACCGGGCGCCGGCGAAGCTCGCCAAGAAGCGGACCTTCCTCACCACCGTCACCGTCACCCTGGGCCGACTACCCACCACCGACCGCGCACACCTGGTGGTCGGCGGGGACTACAACGTCATCAGCCGCGACCACCAGCCCCGCTATCCCGCCTTCCGACCCTTCGAGTACGACTTTCTCGACGCCCTCACCGCACTCGGGCTCACCGACGTCCACCGGACTCTGTACCCCGAGGTGCAGGCACACAGCTGGATCGGCCGAGCCGGCAAGGGTTACCGCTTCGACTATCTCCACGCCGGCGCTGGTTTATTGCCCCATCTGGCAACCGCCGCCTACCTGAACCAACCTCGCCTTGATGGCCTCACCGACCACTGGGCGCATAGCGCCGGCATCGACATACGGCGTACCGGCGGGCGCGGCGCCGGTACTGCCAACACCGAAGCTTCCTTAACGTCCCGTACGCCTTCCTGAACGAGCGGCAGAATAGGCGCGTGATCCTCTGAACGATCGCCACGGCGGCCGGGCGTCCGTCAAACCGACCGCTACGACGTGCCACTCCTGCAGTTCAGTTGAAGACAGCTGAGCACGGCGGCCGAGGTTCACAGTCTGGACAGCCGGGGCGCCAACACCCGCGGACCCGACCACCTCAGATCGGTGCCGACGTCCTAACAGCCACGCTCGTCAAATTCCAGATCAATGTGTCGTAGGTGTCCACGACCCGCAGCATCGGCACACCGAGCGAGCGAATCATCGCGTCGAGTCCGTGCTGCACCTGTTCACCCGAGTGTTGGGAGCTGACCACCCGCTCCACCTCGACGAACGCGCCGAGCCCGTCGACGACGTCCACGCAGACTGTCGCGCCGTCCCAATCGCCAGTCCGGCGCTGCTTGACGATCCGCACTGTTGGCACCCAACCCATCGTGACGAGAGCAGCGTGCATCGCGTCGCGGTCGAAAATCACGCACTCGTGCTCTAGACACGCCATCTCGTTGTCGATCGGCTTCTTCACGGTGAACAGATGGCGACCCTCCTGGGTGCGCAGACGCGCGAACGGCACACCGACCTTCGACATTCCGTACGACCAGCCGGCTGGTGCGTACGCCTGGTCATCCTGCACCGACGGCTCCGTCAACACCACCTGCCGCCGGGCGAGCGCCGCCATCAACTCTCTCGGGTCGTCAACGCGGTACTTGGCTTCAACCTCATGATCATTGTTGGCTGATTCGTGGGTCACGAGCAGGAAGCCTACGAAAGTCGCAGATCACGCGACCTCAGAGGACCGCGAGGGCGATGTCGGAACTTTGTTGGAAGAATGTTGGAGAAGCCGCTGAGTAGCCGACACGTCACCGACCTGGACTACAGTGCCCCCACGCCACCGTGTCTCGCCTCGCGCGAGCGTCCGTACTCATCGGGAGCTGCTGATGTCGAGCGTGCCGCCACAAGACGTGGCCAAAGCATGGGTCGCCCTTGGTCAGATGCTGGCCCGCAGCCGTAAAGCCGTTGGTTACACACAAGAAACGTATGCGGCTCGGGTGAGCTATGGGCGGAGCACGATCGCGAACGTGGAGACCGGCCGGCAGCGCGTGGGGCGCGACTTCTGGACCCGAAGCGACGAACTGTTGGGGACCGGCGGAAGACTGTCCCAGGAATACGATCGCATCCGGCTCGCCAGCACCCGGTACATGCCCAGCGGCATGGCTGCCAATCAGGCATCTCAGGTCGCTGCCGAGCCGTCGTCCTTCACCGCTGGGGAGACGCTTGCTCGCCCGTCCGGAACCGACTACCTGATGGGCGAGTGGAACAGCTTTTCCACGCTCACCAGCATGCTGGCCCAGCAGCGCCAGGCCGTGTCACCCGACGCGTTACTTGGCCTGATCGAGGCACACCGTGATTGCCTGTCGGCGCTGTACCGCAAAGCAGGCCGTGCGCCCGTCCGGGCTGATATCGGAGCGATGCTCGCCGAAGCTTCGATCGTCGCCAGCCGGTTGTGGAGCGCACAGGGCAACCGTGCCCTCGCGCTCGCTCACTGTGCCTACGCTCGCCAACTCGGTGACAGGCTCGGCAACCGCAGGATCAGCGCGACTGCACGCATCTTCGAGAGCAACCTCCACTCGGAAGCCGCCACCCTGATCGGAGCAGACGGCGACACCATGATCGGCCTGCGGCTACTCAATGAGGCCGCCCAAGCGTCCGACGATCTCAGTCCCGCCGCACGAGCTCGAGTGGCCGCCGAGCAGGCCCAAGCCTTCGCCGCCCTGCGCCTTCCACGCGAGGCCACGGCGGCCCTTAAGCGGGCAGAAGAAGCGGTCAACGACTTGTCACCCGTTGACTGTGTCGGCCTCTACAGCGACTGGAGCAGCGCTCGCCTCCACGTCTATGCGGGCACATGCCATCTTCTTCTCGGCCAGCCCCACCAGGCTGTGACCGTGCTTGAAAATGCAGCACAGATGCTGGAGCACGATCATGCCAACGTCAACGTCGCCTTGGCAGCAGCCGTGGACCTCGCCAGCGCCTACGCCGAGGCCGGCGAACTTGAACAATCCTGCACCCTGCTTAGCAACACCTACGACCAACTGAAAGCAGGTGGAAATCATCGTGGCATCGCTCGAGCTCAACGAGCCCGACAGCGGTTGGCCCGATGGCGCGACGAGCCGGTTGTCCTCGAACTCGATGAGCAGATGGCCGCCTAACGAGCAGCCGGCGACCCGCCCGCACTCAACAGCGAACTGACGGCGGCCACCACTGCCGTCGGGTCGAGACTGTCAAGTATCAGGTCAGGTTCGTAGGACACCAGCTCTCGACGCCCAATCCGGTGAGCGACGACAGCGACACGAAAGCCGGCGTGACGCGCGCAAGCGATATCGTTGGGCGCATCCCCGAGGACGATCACTCGATCGGGATCAAGCGGCTCACCGTAGACCGCGGAGTAGCGCTGAGCCACGACTGCCGGAAGCTGAAAGCGATCTCGCGCGTCCGACCCGAACCCGCCGATGCGAAGATCAAGAAACTCATCCAAGCCCGCCACGTTCAGCTTCACGGCGGCGGCCGAACGCAGATTGCCGGTCAGCACGGTCTGGATGAAGCCACCATCGTGCAACTCCGCGATGCTCGCCGCGGCGCCTGGATACGGCGGCTGAACCTCAGCCAACTCCTGCCGACCTTCTTGCATCACCGCGGCAATGGCCTGACGGAAGGCGGGTATGCCCGCCTCTGCAGCTGACGGGTCCACGCCCGAAGCGATCGCCGTGTCGACGGCGATCGACTCGTCTGTATACCCATGTACCTTGTTGTCCGGGAAGACAACCTCGGACTGCGCGATGCCGTACGCACGAGCAATCGCGCGCGTCAGCCAGCGCAAGTCCGCGGGGATGAGCGTCCCGTCAACGTCCCAGATGACCAAGCCGGCGCTGCTGTGGTTCATGTAAGCATCGTGGCACCCTCGCCACGCCCACCGACAGTAGGCCCGCCTTGGTTTGCGGCCGGCCGACCAACCCGGGGCCTCCTGGGACTACCTCATAAGGGGTGGCGGGTCGGCGGTGTAGTAGGCGATCAGCTAGGGGTGCTGCGGGACCAGGCCCATACGTCGGGCTGTTGGGCGGCGACGGCCATGTCGAACGCCGCGCAGACGTACGCCCGCGCGATGCGGAGGGCCCGTAGGGCCAGGTGGAGGGCGGCCCTGCCATGTGTGCGGCGGACCAGCAGGCAGAACGACGCGACATCCGGGATGAGTCCCACCAGCTCTACCTCCAGGCTGTCAGGGGCAGTCAGCAGAATGGACAGCATGACCACACCTTCCGCAGTGGCGACCGCTGTCGACCTCACTGACGACGCCGCCTACCTTGAAGCCGTCGCGCAGGCGCGGAAGGCCGCCGATGCCTACTACGGCTCCGGCGAATCAGACTTGGACGACGAGACCTACGATCGGCTGCTGCGCGGTATCACCGCGTGGGAGGACGCGCACCCCGAGCAGGTCGCGGTCGACTCCCCCTCACAGCAGGTCGCGGCAGGCGTGACAACTGGCGACGTCGCGCACCCCGTGCCGATGCTCAGCCTGGGCAACGTCTTCTCCGACGAGGAACTGACGGCCTGGGCCGCGTCGCTGGAGCGGCGGCTGGGTGGAGCCACAGTGGCAGGCTGGGCGGTGGAACCCAAGCTCGACGGTGTGGCCTTGGCAGCCCGCTACCGGGAGGGCCGGCTGGCTCAACTCGTCACCCGCGGCGACGGGACGACCGGGGAGGACGTGTCCCACGCGATCGGGGACATCATCGGCCTGCCCATGACCCTGACCGAACCGGTCACGATCGAAGTGCGGGGCGAAGTCCTCATGACCGAGGACCAGTTCGCCGCTGCGAACGAGCTGCGGATCACGCACGGCGCCACGGCCTTCGCCAACCGCCGCAACGCCTCCTCGGGCTCACTGCGCGCCAAGGACCGTGCCTACCGAATCGGGCAGACCTTCCTGGCCTACGCCGCATTAACCCACCCCGAGCACACCGACGATCCCGGCCTCGCCGCGCTCACCCACACCCAGCTCATCGCCCGCCTCGCCGATCTCGGGCTGGGGACGATGACCGCCACCCCGCTCGCCACCCGCACCTATGCGACCCTCGACCAGGTGGTGAACCGGGTGCACGAGATCGGCGCCCTGCGCGCAGGACTCGACATCGAACTCGACGGTGCCGTGATCAAGGCCGACAGCACTGCCGACCAGATCCGGGCCGGGATGGGCTCTCGCACCCCGCACTGGGCCACCGCCTTCAAGTTCCCGGCCGCCCAGAAGATCACCGTGCTGCGCGCCGTGCAGTGGAGCGTGGGCCGCACCGGTGTGATCGCCCCACGGGCCGTCCTCGACCCCGTGGACGTCGCCGGCACCACCATCACCTACGCCACGCTGCACAACCCGGCCGACATCACCCGCCGTGGCCTGATGCTCGGAGACCACGTCATCGTCTACCGAGCCGGCGAAGTCATCCCCCGCGTTGAAGGCGCGGTCGCCGGCCTCCGCACCGGCACCGAGCAGCCCATCGACTTCCCCGAACTCTGCCCGCGCTGCGGCTCCGGCATCGACCGCAGCCAGGAGCGCTGGCGCTGCGCGCGGGGACGCTCCTGTGGCCAGAAAGAGGCGATCCGGTACGCCGTGGCCCGCGACGCGCTCGACATCGACGGCCTCGGCGAGAAAATCATCGTGCAACTCGTCGACAAGGGGCTGATCGAGGACTTCGCCGACCTGTTCACCCTCACCCGCGATCAGCTACTCACCCTGGACCGCATGGGGGCCAAGAGCGCCGACAACCTCCTGGCCGCGATCGAGACGGCCAAGACCAAGCCACTCAATCGCGTCTTCTGCGCCCTCGGCGTCCTCGGTACCGGCCGTTCCATGTCGCTGCGCATCGCCGCGCACTTCGGGTCCATGCAAGCCATCCGAGACGCCGACGCCGTCGCTTTGGAGCAGGTCAACGGCATCGGCAACGAGAAGGCCCCCGTGATCGTCGAAGAACTGGCTGACCTGGCCCCCGTCATCGACAAGCTCGTCGCCGCAGGCGTGAATATGAACCAACCGGGCTTCGTTTTTTCTACTCCCACAGATGCTGAAGGCGAGGCCGAGACGTCCGCCCAGGAGGCGAAGAGCGAGCTGCCCATGGCGGGGCTGACCGTGGTGGTAACCGGTGCGATGACCGGCCCTCTCTCGGACCTATCCCGAACCGAGATGACCGAACTGATCGCCAAAGCAGGGGGACGCGCATCCTCAAGCGTCTCTGCCCGCACCCACCTCGTCGTCGCCGGGGAGAAGGCCGGCAGCAAGCTCGACAAGGCCGGGGCACTGGGCATCGAAACCATCACACCCGAGGAACTCGCCCAGCGCCTCGCTGGACACCTAAGGTGAATAGGGGTAGATGAGGAGGCCCACGTCGACCGGCGACGTTGTTGCGACTCTGGTTCGCAAGGCAGCTCATGCCTCGATGGTGGATTCCGTTGTTCCGATCGTCTTCGCTGACCTGGTCGCCGGCTAGGCCCTGATCCGCGCTGGCGGCCGACGCAAACGGCCAGTTCGTCGGGGAGACGGATGTCGTAACGACTGTGGCAGACAGGCGAGGCCGTCGGATTCAGGTCAGCCGCCGGGCGCTCCTGCAGGGCGACGGTGCACGACGCCACCTCGGTAAAGGCGCGCCCTCGTGACACAGGCCATCGAGCCGTCGCACAATCCGTGGCATGAGTGCCGACGAAGCGCAGCCGCCGGTCATCCTGCGGGTGCAGCAACCCGCCGACCCAGTCGGCGCGGTCACCGAGGAGGACGCGGCACGGCGAACGGTGACCTACCCGAAGATCCGCATCGGTGCCCCACTGTTCGGCCACGCGGTGCACATAGATCGCGGACGGTGGCAGGTGTACGCCGTCATGTCGGATACGCCGCAGGCCGCGCGGGACGAGCTTGCGCACCACCTCATGGAGCAGCTCGACGAGACCACTGACCCCCCGCTGGCTGTGGAGTTGACCACCGCGCTCGGCGTCCTGGACCGGGAGAAGGCGAACGAGGTGGTGATCAACGGTCGCGTGCACCGCATCGTTCGGGTGGACACGTTCGTGCGGTTCGGCCCGGACGGGCCCGAACCGCCCCGACCCACCGACCGCGACCCCCGCGACGCCGAGGACCACGACAGCTTCCTCGCCCCCGAGATCGTCATCGACCCAGACGGGGCGACCGGCCTGAGTGAAGCAATGCTGCGGGCAGAGCTGACGACCGCGCACTACCCCCGCTCCCAGGTGCCCGCCAACGTATACGCCGACAGCGTCGCCGCCGTCGCCTCCCACCCAGTCGGGGTCATCCTGCCGACCCGCTACGCCGCAGCCGAATCCGTCGGCGGGTCGTGGCGGCCCTACAGTCGCGCGGTGGCCACACCGCAGCTGGCCCGCGACGAGATCGCCTTCGGCCTGCGCCACATCGAACCGCGCATGCTGAGGCTGACCGACGACCAGGCAGCCGCCTACCAACAAACCGCCGACACCCTCGATACCAACCCCGTCGACGACGTCACCGCGCTCGGGCGCCACTTCCGGGTCACCCGCATCGAGACCCTGCTGCGCATGGGCGCCACCGGCCCGGAAATGCCCCGACCATCGGACCCCGATCCAGACCAGCCACCGGGCGCGGGCCGCCAGCGCTAAGACGAGCAACGGCATCACCATCGGGCTGGACAACCACCAACCGGCCACCACCGTCCTAGCCAAGGCTGCCCAAGCGCTTCACGGAGACTGTTCGGCGAACGCCGGGCAGCGGGGTGATCCTCACCGGGTTCTTGAGTCGTACACCATCGGCGCGTGAGGAGCGGTACATGAAGTTAATCTGGATCAACGGTGCGTTCGGCGCGGGGAAGACCACCCTGTCGGAGATGTTGACTGCGGAGGATCCTCGGCTGTTGATGTTCGATGCGGAGTTGCCAGGGTTCATGCTCCGCGAGATAGTTCCGCTGCCCGCGAGCGGCGATTTCCAGGATCTACGAGTGTGGCGTCGTAGCGTGGCGGATACGGCGATAGCACTACTGGAGGAGTACGGACGCACGCTCGTGGTACCGATGACCGTGGTGGTGCCGTCGTATCTTGAGGAAATTTTCGGTCTGTTGCGTGCCCACAGCGTGGGCGTCGACCATTTCTTCATCGACGTGCCCTTCCGCGTCCTTCAGGCTCGAATTGAGGCGCAGTCGATCTGGCCGGATGACCCGGCTCGTGATGCGCAGGTGCGTACGTGGCGGCTGGAGCAGGTGGACCGCTGCGTTGCCGCTGTCGGTTTGTTGCCGGTTGACACGGTGGTGCTAGATGGTGAGCTGCCGGTAGCGGAGTTGGCGTCGCAGGTGTTGGCGCGGTCGGCTCAGTCGTGATCAGACGTGCGGCCCAGAGCCCACGGTCGCTTGGACTGCGGCATTGTTGGCCGCCAACGAGGCAGCGGGATTGCCACAGTCGTGGTACTCGCCGGTGATGTGGTGGATCAGTACGTCGTTGTCGCGGGCGAAGGCGATCGCGATGTCGGTGGCCTGGTACTCACCGTTCGGCGCCGGAGCCATGGCCTCGCCAGCCAGTCGTAGGCTCGTTGAAGTGAATGGTCAGTGGGTCACAAGCCAAGGGGCGCGGTCGCCACCGTTGTCCACTCGTAACTGCGATGCTCTCGGCGCAGCGCGATCAGCGTTGCTTGCCGGATGGTCACCCAGGCTGGTGGCTGGTGGCGGATGGCGTTGAGGCGGTCGCGGATTGGTGCGGTAGGCGCTTGCGAGCCGCTGTAGGCGATCGTCACGTGTGGCCGGAATCCTTCTGAGGCCTCCGGCACGGTCTTCCATACCGCGTTGATGGCATCGCGGATGGTGGCTCGGAGTTGTTCGACGCGATCCCAGGGACGGACGAGCAAGCCGATTCCTTCGGCGTCGGGGTCGACCGGGCCAAGTGACAGCTCTAAGGGACGTCTCGTAACTGGGTGAAGGCGTTGCCCGGCCTCAGGCCGGTGGTCAGCCGGCG